>JAXDKF010000045.1:0-3923 GCA_034667265.1 Fimbriimonadaceae bacterium | reverse complement strand
AACCAGGCACAGAGAAGTTCCCGCGCATGCGGCGATAATCGTAAGATGGTATCCGTCCAGGTCGATTGGCTTCAAACCGAAGATTGGGAAAACCTACCGCATTCGAGTGTATGGCAAGGAGGCGCTTGCGGGTGGTGGGCCGACATGGCACTCCAATCAGTTTCGTTTCGTGAGTGGTAAATCCTCGATTCGCCACCATGCTCCTAGAAAAAACATCAGTGGCGCAACAGCAGCACCCAAACCTGGCACCTGAGTTCGAGGAGCTAAGGGAATTCCTTGGTATGACGAGCACGGTTTCCTGAAGAATTCGGTGCCTGCGATCGTCTCCCACTTCTCGGGGCCCAAGTGGCAGATCGAGGCTATAGTAAACGATATTGATCGACTGCAGAAGACTGAGCCTTTTCCTTTGGAAGCACTGGAAAACACTGCAAACTGGGTCTTTAGAACCGAGAAGTCTGCTCGATCATTTTTAACGGAGCTCAGAGCTGAGATTTTAAAGTGCAAGCCCAGCGACTCGGAGCATTGAGTGACGCCGCCTACGAATTTTGTCCCCCGCAGTGGGGGCTATGTGCAATCGGTTCCATTCTTCTTAGCGCCTTGCTACACGCCGTCTTCGAAGCAGGACGCCCGCGCCTACAGCCAAAGCAGCGAACGAGGCCGGCTCCGGAACAGCGCCGATGCGCACGTTGTCGACCATCGTAAACACCGCGCCATTCTGATCGGCGCCGGAACCCACAAACTTCAGCGTATCGAACGAAACTCCGGTGATACCCAGGGTGTAGTGGTTGAGCCTCGAAAAAGCGCCGGTTAGCACCACCGAGGCAGAACCCACCAGATTCCCTTCCAGATAAGCTTCGAGGGTGGCGGTGTTGCCGTTGGCAGTCGCATACAGGTCCATGCTTGCCGAAGTCTCCACGTGGCCGTTTGTCATGAAGAACGAGCCGATCCTTCCGCCGCCATAGCCCGGCCCCGCGCTGTAACCGCCAAAGTTAAGCGTGTTAGGAGAGGAAAACGACGGGTCGCTCAAGGAGCTTGCATCCTCGATGTCGAACATGCCAGGGCCGCCATCGGGGTCGTAAGCGTCCGCGTCGTAAAACGTGATCCCGCCATCGGTCAACGTAGTCGCAAAGAACCCTTCGGTGTAGGTGTCGAAAGTGGCAATCGAGCAAAAGCCGGCCGCGCTGCAGGCAAGGAAGGCAACAGATACCGTGAATTTCATAATCTCCTCTCCAAAATGCAAGTCACGCTGTTACATTCTAACAGCATCCGTACAGTGAGAACTTAGACGCCAAGTATCCTCCCATGTGTCAATGACCACGGCGCAACAGAGAATTTCCGTCCCTCGAGGCACCCAATTGAGTTGCAAGGGCTGGCAGCAGGAAGCCGCCCTCCGAATGCTGATGAACAACCTCGACCCGGAGGTTGCGGAGCGGCCCGAGGACTTGATCGTGTACGGGGGGACTGGCAAGGCGGCTCGGAACTGGGACTGCTTCCACGCGATCGTCCGGTCTTTGCAGAGCCTGGAAAACGACGAGACGCTGTTGGTGCAGAGCGGCAAGCCGGTCGGCATCTTCCGAACGCATGAGCACGCGCCGCGTGTGCTGATCGCTAACTCGAACCTCGTAGGCCGCTGGTCCAACTGGGAGCATTTTAACGAGCTCGAGCGCAAGGGGCTGATGATGTACGGCCAGATGACCGCCGGCTCCTGGATCTACATTGGCAGCCAAGGCATCGTGCAGGGCACGTTCGAAACCTTTGCGTCGGCGGCCAGAAAGCACTTCGGCGGCAAGCTGGAAGGGAAGTTGGTGGTGTCGGGCGGCATGGGAGGCATGGGCGGGGCCCAACCGCTCGCGGCAACGATGAACGGAGCCCACTTCATCGGCGTCGACGTGGACGAGTCACGCATCCAGAAGCGTCTCAAGACCGGCTACTGTGATGCGATCGCTTGGTCGTTGGAAGAGGCGCTGCGCTTGCTGGATGAGGCAAAGAGTCCAACGTCGATAGGGTTGGTCGGCAATTGCGCCGACGTGCTGCCCATGATGGTGAAGCGCGGCCTGGTGCCCGACATCCTGACCGACCAAACCAGCGCCCATGATCCGCTGAATGGCTACGTTCCCAACCGCATGTCTCTCGAAGAGGCCAGTTGTCTGCGAACAGAGGATCCTAACGATTACGTAAAGCGGTCGTTTGATTCCATGGCGCGCCACGTGGAAGCGATGCTGGAGCTCCAGAAGATGGGTTCTGTCACGTTCGATTACGGCAACAACATTCGCGCACACGCCAAGCAGGCCGGGGTCGAGAACGCGTTCGACATTCCGGGCTTTGTGCCCGAGTACATCCGGCCGCTGTTCTGCGAGGGCAAGGGTCCGTTCAGATGGGCCGCGCTGTCGGGTAACCCGGAGGACATCCGCAAGACTGACGAGCTGGCCCTCCAGCTCTTTCCGCACGACGAGACTTTGGAGCGATGGATGCGGGTCGCACGAGAGCGGATCAAGTTCCAGGGATTGCCCGCGCGGATCTGCTGGCTCGGTTACGGCGAGCGCGCGGAGATGGGCCTCGCCATGAACGATCTCGTGAAGAAAGGCGAGGTGGAAGCGCCGTTCGTGATCGGCCGAGATCACCTGGATACCGGCTCAGTGGCCTCGCCTTATCGGGAGACCGAGGGGATGCTCGATGGATCCGATGCGGTCGCCGATTGGCCCTTGCTGAACGCCATGCTGAACACGGCAGCGGGTGCGTCATGGGTTTCCCTGCACAACGGCGGTGGGGTGGGGATTGGGTATTCGCAGCATGCGGGCATGGTCGTCGTTGCCGATGGCACGGACGAGATGGCAAAGCGGCTAGAGCGTGTGCTCACGACCGACCCGGGGACCGGCATCATGAGGCACGTGGATGCGGGGTATCCCGAGGCAAAAGCCTTTGCGGCGGAGCACGACGTGAAGATCCCGATGGCTGAGCATCCCTGAGGTCTGTGGACTGTCGGTCACTCTGAACGATGGGCGCAGCCTTCCTAGTGGTCCTTGCCTGGACGTGCTGCAATCGGGTACAAATCAGCCTCTCGCTCCGGTCGTCTAGCGGTTAGGACATCGCCCTCTCACGGCGAAGATCGTGGGTTCGAATCCCATCCGGAGTACCAACACTTATCGCCGTGACAGGCCGATCTCGGACATCGCACAGTTCGATCCTTCGGGGCACGGCGAAGATCGTGGGTTCGAATCTCATCCGGAGTACTTTCAATTGCCGATTGCTTGAAAGGTTCGCGGTCAGTCAATGGAGCTTCCTTAGCGGGAAGCTAAAAGCGAAGCCACGTCGTGTCTACGACAGTTTCTTGCACGATCCAGCGGCGTGAGCCCTTTCTTGTCTTTTGCGGTGGGGGACGCTCCCGCATTGAGCAGTACCTCGGCGATGCGCAAATTCCCGTAACGCGCCGCCTGATGTAGCGCAGTAGATTTGTTGACCCCGCCACAGTGGTCAACTGTTGCCCCGGCTTGAACAAGGACGCTGGCGATCACAGCGCCTATCTCGTCTCTGCATGTACCGGGGACTCTGTACAACGGCGAATGCCCTCCGCTGTCCAAGATGTCGGGATCGACGCCCGCACTGAGCAACTGCCGAACAACAGGCAAGCAGGAAGACCCGGCGGCGAAATGTAGCAAAGTTCTTCCGTTGAAGCGACCTCCCGCGAGAGCGTTGTGCTTTTGAATGGTCTCAAGGGCGAACTCGACCAGCGGTTCTCGACCAGCTTCCATCATGCGCGCCAGGATGCCAACGAAAACTGTAGGCTGCGTCGCAAATGGACGACAAAGGGCGATGGCTTCTGCGTCGCGACTGTTCGCAATGTCGTCGATCACTTGATCCAGGGTTCGTTGGCGGCTCCAACGCTGCTGCAATTCCGGGTGGTCGAGCTCTGCCTCGCCCTTGCC
>JAXDKF010000044.1:0-3578 GCA_034667265.1 Fimbriimonadaceae bacterium | reverse complement strand
GCAAAAGACTCCTGAACCTCAGCGAGGAACTGTTGGGCAGCCTCGATTTTAAAGACCATGAGCCCTTCGTGAAGCGGATGCTTCATGACGAGCAGCTTGTCTCCCGCTTGGAAACCTAGCTCTTCGCGAGCTTCGGCCGGAATAACGATTTGGCCGCGCTCACCGACTGTGGCTGTTCCGTAAAAACAATGCACCGAACAATTCCCTCCAGTTTGCGATTTCATACTTTTCATACGCGTTATACTTTTTATACGCGTCAGAGTCAAGGGTTTGTGTATGAAATCGCAGGACTACTCAGGCAGTGTACGCGTGGCGCCTGTTAAGGTCTGGGCCTTTCGGACCTCGTCAGGAACACCAACGAATCGTCGAATATCTCAAAGGCACCAGGTTCAAGGAGGCTTTGTAGTTTCAGCGACGCTGTCGGCCTACTCGTATTGCAATACTCGGCCACTCAGTCATGGACCATTGGCGATCCGGCGGGCGTGAAGAGGTTTGGCCGGGCGATAGCCAGCCGCTCCCCGAAAGTCGTGACCTGGATAAAGCTGTCCTTGTCCCATTTGCCGCCGCGGGCCGGTCTGATCAGGTGGCTGCACTGGAGCGATCGCAGCCAGCGGTACGGGTCTCCGTCGACAGCGAAGTCTGGGAACAGCTCCCCCACCGTCACCTTCCCTTGCCGCGACATTCGGTTGCGGATCCTCATGAAGAGGTCTTTCTCTTCACGCGTCAACTCACGAACATCGGCCAGGAGATCGGAGAGCATCTCAGCGACCGCGTTGCGCTCTGTTTTAAGCGTAAATCCCGGGCCGGAGAGCTCCACCTTCAGGAGGATCGTCCTGATGATCAGCAACACGAGGGCCCCGACGAGGATAACGGGAATGCCGTAGTGGGTGAATTCGTGCAGGACGGCCTGGCCAGGCGTGGGCGTGATCGCGCGCCCGGCGATATTCACTGTTTCTGGATCCAAGCGTGCCTCCCCTCAGGACAGGGCGCACACAAACGCCTTGCCACTAGCAGGCATTATAGAGTCAATTGCCCTAGTGGACAAGCTGAATTTTAGTGAGCCGCGGCCTTTTGGCGCACGTAGCTTGCGCTGCGCTCCACCCACTGGATGAACGTGTCGTAGTTGTCCAGGATCTCGCGAGGCATTTTCACGTACTCGCGCATGGGCTCGGCGTCCGGCTCGGGTACCAGCGGACCTGCTCCAGGAAGCAGCATGGCTTCCTCGAGATCTGGGGGCGATAATTTCAGGCCGATGTCCTCACCCACCAAGAAGGCAAACATCTTCTCGCCGGTGTACACACCCATGCCGCCGAACATGCGACGCGCTCGAACGTCGTAGGCCTCGGCAGCCCTCATCATCTGCTCATAGCGAAGCGGACGGTAGACCATATCCTTTCTTAACCCCGTCTAGTGTCAACGCCCGGTTTGGACGGGGGCAAATAGCTGCAGTGGAATCTGCAGAGCGTTCTGTATTCTACCGCAGATTAGGCCAAAGCCGCTCCCACAGGCCCACCGCGAACCTGCCAGCAAGGTCTTCTTTCCTTAGGAGATCACGAGGATGCGGAGGCCCGTTTGACCCCTGTGGCGGCCATTAACAGAGCGGCTGCGCGGAGTCCTGTATCGTACGCGCTTTCAGTGCGGCCGGCAAGCACGCCGTCCCCCGCGATAATCACCCGTTGGCTGGGATCGTTCACGGTGTCGAAGAGGGACACAGAATCGGGGAGCGCGTACTTCCACCTTTTTACTTGGGCAACCTCTGCCCCGTTCCACTCCTGTCCATAAAGGCGCGCGACGTAGTCCAGTACATCGCCGATCACCCGCTGCTCGTCGGCGGCGAAGTTGGTGAGACTGTAGGCGGGACTGAGCTGCGCGACCATAGCCGTGTGGCCCTCGGCAGCGCGGCGCGGACATTTGATGGATTCGATACTGAGCCACATGAGGGGATGCCGCTGCTCAGGATCTAGGAGCGCGTGGTAATGAACGTCCGGCGCCTGCTTGGCAAATCCGAGCATCACGCTGAGACACGGGCGGTATCTGCAGTTTGCAAACGGCCGACTCTCGCTGATCGTCCACAGGATCGTCGCGGTCTGCGGGATGGGGGCCGTCAGCACGACCGCGTCGAACTCTTCGCCTAACACTTTGTAGCTGGCCGGCGATTTCTCGAGTCCTTCGACAGTGGAGCGCAAGCGCACGTCCAGACCCTCGGCAAGCATTTGAGGAAGCTTGTTGTTCCCGCTGATGTACGTGTAGCGCTTGGGCTGCGCGCGAGAGCTTTCCGGGAACGTGGGGCGCAGCGCCTGATGCATGTAGATCGGCTTCTCGATCGTCACCAGCTCACTGGTATCCAGCTCTTTGAGCATCACTTCCTCGAGGGGATGCCCGCGAGGCACGATGTCCGATGCGCCGGAATCAAAGACGTAGCCGCCGATGTTGCGCGTGGCGACGCGGCCGCCTACATGGTCGGATTTCTCAAAGATCGTTGCCTGATGCCCGGCCGCTTTCAATGCGCGTGCCGTCGCCAACCCTGCCAGTCCCGCGCCAACGATGCCAACTCTCAAGCGCATTGCTCCGAGTTGTGGGAGGGACCTGACATCAACCAGGTTTTACCGCTTCCAAGCCCTTCCCCCCTTATTGGCGATGCCTCAGCATTGACAATGCCTCAGCCGCTTAAGCCGACGGACGACAGCCGACAGCCGATAACTCCGATACACTTAACTACCAATGTCCAGGCAGAGATTCCGCGATTCCGACCCGGTCGAAGAGATCCTGCGCATCGCGATCCAGAACCAGGGTGGTGGTGACGCGCTCCTGCGCCAACGTCTGCTCAGCACAGCTTCCGAGCTAGGCATCTCCGAGGAGGCCGCTCTTCAGGCCGAGAAGCAGTGGCTGGAGACTCGCAAGCAAGAAGAAGAGCTGGACGAGTACCGATCCCATGTTCGACGGGAGCTGATGGCGCATGCAGGCGTCTATCTGGTGATCAATGCGATCCTCGTGATCATCAGCCTCTTAACAAGCTCGTACTTCTGGGCGATCTGGCCGATCCTGGGCTGGGGTATCGGTCTCGGCAGCCACGCCGTGATAGCTCTCCTTCAACTGCAGAATCCCGGGGGCGACGAGTTCGAGCGTTGGCGGCGGCGCAGAGCGCGAAAGGGAGACAAATCCCCAGAACGGACTCACGGTCTGGAGGGATTTCGGGTCAATTTGGAGTTTGTTCCGCCCAATAAGCAGGATCAAGACGACTCTCAAGGCCGTACCACAATATAGTCGTGAGCTCACCCGGTTACAGCGAATCCGAGGCCCAAGAGATCCTGCGCCGCGCGTCTTCCATCCAGACAAGTGGACTCATGTCGCGCGACGAGATGCTGCGCGCCGCTTCTGAGCTGGGCATCACGCCGGAAGCCGTGGACCAGGCGGAGATGCAGTATCGAGCCGACCTTTTAGAGGCTGAGCTGCGGCGCGAGTTCCGGGAGAAGCAGCGTCAAGGCTTCGGCGAAAGCTTAAAGTCCTTCGCGATCTACGCCGCCGTCGCAGCCTTCTTGGTCTACCGGAACGCAGGCTACTGGTGGATCAGCGCGATA
>JAXDKF010000043.1:0-4194 GCA_034667265.1 Fimbriimonadaceae bacterium | reverse complement strand
AACCCATCGAACATAAAGTCCCTTGCATAGTTGATGGGTCCCCATCTAGCACGGTCCTCGAGCAAGGCTCCCGTCGGCCCACGCCGACTGACCCAGTCCATGTAACCGACGATGACCATCACGATCGCGCTCACCATCAGGACGATGCTGAAGAACCAGTCCTTCTGCATCTTGATCACTCGCCGGCCGTGTACACGGAGCAGCGAGTAGATGCCCAATCCCAGCAAGAAACCGGACAGCACGTTGGTGAAGCTTGAGACGACGGGCATAGCGTCGCTCAGCCAAAACCCAACGCTCTCAATCCCGTTGGCCGGCAGGTCGAGCGGCTTGCGGTCGATCGGCTTCGGCCAGAAATAGTAGAGAACGTAGTAGAGGCCGGCGAAGAAGGTTACGGTCGCCACTATTGGGCGTCGTCCCCGGACCGGGACCGCCATGAGAAGGAAGATCAGGCCGATGCCCAAGGCAAGAGCGACGAGGATCATCGTCCACAGCCCGGCCGAGCCGTTTATGCCGTTCCAGAAATTGGGCGGCTCAGCCTGCGCGAGGAATTGCATCATTGGCCGCCTCCCAACGGATTAGGCGCCGGCTTTTGCGGCCGGTCCGTGACCTCGATCTTCTTTGGATCGGGAGTGAAGAGGCGTGACATGAACGTATCTTTCATCTCAACTTTTCGGGGCGTCGCAAGCTGAACCGTCTCGCCCTCGTTCCTATCAACGGAGGTCATGCCGCGATATTGAGCAGAGTTCATGATCGCGCCGAACAGCACCGTAGCCATGACGGCGATCTTCGACCAGTCCTGCCCGACCAAGCTTCCGACCAAAACGGGCTGGCGGGTGAGATACGCGCTCGCAGCGTAGAACTCGTCGCCGATGAGAACGTAGTCGCAGGCCGCGATAAAGAACGGGGTCTGAGTGGGCTCCGTGGAGCTGGCCACCTGGATGGCGCCAACAGAGTTCGCGGTCTCCGCAAGGATCAGGGATTCCGCGTAGAACGCGCCGAGGAAGAACGTCGCCGCCGCCTGCTCGCGCAGTATCAAACCCGAGACGCCGGCGGCGAACGCGAACTGGCGATCGCTGATGAACCGGACCGAGTCCTGGTCGTAGCGCTCGATCGCGCCTTCCTGCTGGTACACGTCCCGGATCATCTCCTGCGCCACCGTAAAGGTAGCCGCGTTGTAGCAGCAGACCAAGATGGGGTTCGAGAACCTCGCCGCGATCCGGCTTACATAGGAGAAGATGTTCAGCGCCTGCACGACGATGGCGTCCACCGTATCGCTTAGGCCCGGCACCATGATGACGGGACGACCCATTTCGGTCGCCCGCCCCACCGCCTCATCGATGGCATTTAAACCAGGGATGCGGCGGATATAAATGTCGCGGCCCTTACGGCCCGCGGCATTCGCCCGCCAGATGTTGAACAGGACGAAGAAGACCAATAGGGCTGTAAACCCGGGTCCCACCCATCCTGTGTCCAGATACTGCTGGCCAGTTAACATGGCGCCTCCTTGGCGTCGTTCTTAAGATCACTATCGGATTCGAGCCGCTGGATCAGCTTCTCCACGTTTTCACGCTTCGAGAGCAGGCGGCTGTAGTCGTCCACATTCTTATATCCGAGAAATGGGACGAGAAACGGTGAAGTTGCTAAAGCGAAGTGGCCTCCAACGTTGGCGAGAGGCTTGTGGAGCTCGAGAAACATCGCGGCGGGAGTTTGGAGCTTGCGCTTCTTGACCTCGCCCGCGAGCTTGTCCAAGAGGGCGTCCTCCTCTTCGGGAGTCAGTTCATCCTTCCAGAAGTCGAACATCGTTCGGCAAATACCTCCGCACGGCTTGCTCAACGCTTTCGCGCTCAGCCCCGTATCTTAGGAACACTCCCCTGAAAGAATCGAGACGGGTTGGGGCGGCAAGTGGCGACAACTTGATGCCTTTATTGTCCGCCACCGCTCTTTTAACATCGCTCCAATCCACCGCCGACAGGCTCAGACCGCACCTCACGCTTGCACCCCGCGAGTCCACTTTGTAGCTAAGTCCAAGCCAGAACTCTGCCGTCGCCGCGAGAATGATAGCAAACCCGATGAGTCCAAACAAGACATTCCTAAACAAAAGGAGCCCCAAGACGAACGCAAGCACCGCGCCCACCAAGATGCCCCATCGCTTGGATGGGTCTTTATCGGAAGGACGAACATTCCAGCGAAAAGCATCAGCGTTTTCCGCCGATACGTTGCTTTGGGCCTCAGGAGTTTCCGTAGCCGGATCACCAGGCACGGAAAAGCTCACTGATGGATTCATTCAAGTGGATCCTTCGGATGGCCTCGCCGATGAGCTCGTGTGACGGCAGCACCGTCAGCTTGGGCACGTTTTTCTCGGCCGGGATCGGAATCGTGTCCACGCACACGACCTCTTTGATACAGCTTGCCTGGAGCCTCGGCGCGGCGTCTCGGCTGAGGATTGGGTGGGTACAGGTTGCGACGACCTCGGTCGCGCCCCGCTCCATGAGCGCTTCCGCGCCGCTTATGATCGAGCTGCCGGTGTCGATCATGTCGTCGATCATGAGGCACTTCTTGTTCGCGACGCGGCCCACGATCTCCACGACCTCGACCTTATTTGGCTCTGGCCGCCTCTTCGCGATGACCGCGAAGGAGCAGCCTAGCGCTTCCGCCAACCGCTTGGCACGGGTGACGCCGCCGACATCCGGGCTTACCACCACGACGTCGTCGCTTTCCTTATAGCCCTCGCTGATCAGGTATCTGCTGATGATCGGGCCGCCGTAAAGGTGGTCCACCGGCATATTGAAGAAACCCTGAAGCTGCTCGGCGTGAAGATCTATCGCGACCACCCGGTTGGCGCCGGCTACCGAGATAAGGTCAGCAATCAGCCTGGCGGTGATAGGCTCGCGCGGCTTGATCTTCTTGTCTTGGCGCGCGTATCCGTAGTAGGGCATGACGACGGTGACCCGTCGCGCGGAGGCTCGCTTGAACGCGTCAAGCATGATGAGCAGTTCCATGATGTGGTCGTTGGCCGGCGCGCAGGTTGGCTGGATGATATAGACGTCGTTGCCACGGGCGCTTTCCTCGACCATGACGCGGAGCTCGCCGTCGGCAAACTTCGTGGCGGTGAGCTTGCCCATGACGATGCCGAGGTAGTCGGCAACCCTTTGAGCCAGCATTGGGTGCGCATTTCCCGCAAAGAGCTTCAGCTCTTCCATTCCAGGGCGCTGAACCTCGCTCCTCACTTCTTGCGCTTCCGCCATCGTGGTACCCATCCTTCCTTAACCTCCTGCCGAGCTCTCCCCAAGGCCAACGCATCGGAAGGGACGTCGTGAGTGATCACGCTTCCCGCCGCAACAAAAGCGCCGTCTCCAATCGTCAGCGGCGCGACAAGCGTGCTGTTGGATCCAACGAATACATTCTCCCCGATACTGGTTCGGTACTTCGAGTCTCCGTCGTAATTGCAGGTGATCGTGCCCGCGCCGATGTTGCTGCCGGCCCCCACCTCGGCATCGCCGATGTACGCCAAATGAGAGGCCGCGACCCCTGGACCGAGTGTTGCGTTCTTGAGCTCGACGAAGTTGCCCACCTTCGATCCGTCCCCAAGCACCGCTCCAGGACGGATATTTGCAAACGGCCCAACTTTGACTTTCGTTCCAATTTTTGCTTGGCGGACGTGGCTTAGCAACACGATGGATCCATCGTCTACATTGCTGTCTACAACGACGGTATTGGGCCCGATCCGGCAGCCTTGGCCAACCTTTGTTGCGCCTCTCAGATGGGTGCCCGCTTCTAGGGTTGTGCTAGTTCCGATCTCTACGTCGGCATCGATGTAGATGGAATCGATGTCCTGCAGCGAGACACCGTTGACTGCGTGCCGCTGAAGGATGCGCTGGCGCATGATCTTCTCGGCCATCGCAAGCTGCCACCGGTCGTTGACACCCATCAGGAGCCCGGAATCTTGGAAGGCGAGCGCCTCGACTTTTCCGCCTTGCGCGGCAAGGGTTTCAACGGCATCGGTCAGGTAGTACTCACCTTGCGAGTTCTCCGTGCCCAGGTTGGGAAGGATCTCGAATAGGGCAACGCTGTCGAAGACATAGATCCCTGAATTGACTTCCTGGATCTCTAGCTCTTCTGTGGTCGCGTCCTTCTGCTCCACGATCCGCTTGACACCGCCCTTGGGATCGCGCACGACTCGGCCGTATCCAGTGG
>JAXDKF010000042.1:0-5291 GCA_034667265.1 Fimbriimonadaceae bacterium | reverse complement strand
GGACTTTGTTCGGCGACCCTGAGTGGCGTCGATCAAGTGGCCACTTTTCCGCAGAGTCTGTACGAGGCGACGCATGGGTGCGGACTCACTGCTCACGAGCGCGACGATCTTGTCCGTGAGCACATAGTTGTAGAAGCCCACGTTGAGCACGGTAGGGGCAGGCATAAAGAAAGGAGCCTGACCAACTCAGGCATGAAGTCAATGAGTGTGCAACGAGACTTAGCCGCCTACGAAGCCGGCTCTGCCCTTGCCTCGTCCCATGCGGGCGCCGCCGCCGCCACCGCCGGGTAGACCGTTCGAATACGCCACGGGAGCGTCCGGCAACTGGACCTCGGCCGTGTTGATGCGGGGAACCTGGGGAGCGGGAACGGGCGCGCGCTTCGTGCCTATGATGATGATCACAGCCACAACGCCGATCACGATGGCTACCGCTGAAAGAATAATATCTAGCTGTTTCATGCCCCGTTAACTAGATGGTACCGCAGGTTCGCTTAGTTCAGTTCCCGAGTTCGTCCGTCGTCGATCGTCCTTCGTCTGTCGTTTCGGGGAAGCCAAGCACAAGCTGGAAGGCTGAGGAGGGCCGGAACTAAGCTAGTGTCTGAAGTGCCTCGTGCCGGTAAATACCATGGCGGTGCCGAGCTCGTTGGCCTTGGCGATGACGTCGGCGTCCTTCTTGCTGCCGCCAGGCTGCGCGATGGCGGCAATCCCCGCCGCGGCCGCGGTTTCGACGCTATCCGGGAAGGGGAAGAAGGCGTCGCTCGCCAAACAGGCGCCTTTTGCGTCCTCTCCGGCCTGATCGAGCGCCAGCCTCACCGATTGGACCCGGTTCATTTGACCTGCGCCTGTACCCAGTAGCCGATTCCCGGTCCCGACGACGATGGCATTCGACTTCACATGCTGCACGATCGCCCAGAGGAGTTCCAGCGCCTTCATCTGAGATTCCGTCGGCGCTTTCTCGGTAACTACTTTCCAGCCGGCGGGTCCCGGATCGACATCGGTTTGCTGGATGACCGCGCCGCCTCCGATGGATCTCACCGTCAGCGAGCGTTCGTCTGCAGGCACAGGGACAGCCAAGAGCCGCACGTCTTGACCCCATCCGGACCGCTCCTTGAACAGAGCAAGCGCCTCCTCATCGAAGCCCGTCCCGATCACAACCTCGAGGAAGTTGCCCTTCTCGGTCATGGCGGTTGCGGCGGCTAGGTCGACACGGCCATGGAAAGCCGCAATACCGCCAAACGCGGAGATCGGATCGGTGAGCCGGGCAAACCTATAGCTCTCCCCTTGATCTGCGCCATGCGCTGCTCCACAAGGGTTGCCGTGCTTGATGATCGCGCAGGAGCCCGGAGGCAGATCGGTTACCAATTCCCACGCCGCGTCGGCATCCATCAGGTTGTTGTAGCTGAGCTCCTTGCCCCAGAGCTGCGAGGCCTGAGCTATGGCGGGCGAAGCGAGCGGATCGACGTAGAGCGCTCCGGCTTGGTGGGGATTCTCTCCGTAACGAAACCCCTGCTTCCGCCGATATCCGATGGTGAGCGTTTCCTGCTCCAGCAAGTCTTGGCCGGCTGCGCGAGTTAGGTATCGCGAGATCATCGAGTCATAAAACGCGGTGTGGCGGAACGCCTTGGCCGCAAGTTCCACGTGGAGCGATTGCGGCGCGCTTGGAACCGCTTCCAGCACTCGCCCATAGTCGTCCGGGTCCACCACGACTAAGACGCTGGGATGATTTTTCGCCGCAGCTCGGATCATGGCAGGTCCGCCGATGTCGATGGATTCGATCGCTTCCGCCACGTCATGGTGGCCGGTGACGGTCTTCTCGAAAGCATAAAGGTTCACGCATAGCAGCGAAATGGGCGAGATGCCCGCTTGCTCCATCTGCGCCTTGTGGGAGTCGAGCCGCTGGTCTCCGAGAAGGCCCCCGTGCAAGAGGGGGTGCAGGGTCTTTACTCGGCCGTCCATCATCTCGGGAAAGCCGGTGACCTCGCTTACATCCTTGACCGGAAGGCCAGCATCGCGCAACGCGCGTGCCGTTCCACCGGTGCTGACCAGCTCGAATCCTTTCTCCGCCAGACCACACGCGAACTCGACCAAACCGGTCTTATCCGTGACCGATAGAAGTGCTCGAGGCTTGGTCACTAAGGGCCAACTCCCGTAGCCGTGTTGCCTGGCCGATCCCTGAAGATGGGATCGGCTTCAACGATCACACGCAAAGTAGTGATCACGGCGAGGTTGTTCCTGTCTTTTGAGGTCAGCGTGAATGTCGTGGTCTTGGTGACATAAATGTCGAACGAGCCCTTGACCGGATCGACCTCAGACGTGGACGAATTCGGGTTGGGCGTGATCTCGGCGTGCACGGCATTCGTGAGCTGCCAACTGACCGTTACATTGCCGCCGGGCGCCATAAGCACTGTCGGCTTTGCCGAGAAGTCGATAATCTTCACCTCGCTTTCGAGGCGGGCTGAGACCAAGACGCTTTTCTTAGCCACCTTGCCATCTCTGTTTTCCGCGATGACCGTGAACTTGCGCGGCCCCTCCTGAGTGATCGGGATCTCGATCTGGTTGTCGTTCAGGTTGAGTTCCTTGCCGATGGGAGAAATAGAAGCCTTCGTAACGGCATCGTTGAACTTGTAGTTGAGCACGACAGACTCACCCACGCGAAGAGTCTCGGGGGTTGCGGTAAACAGCTCGATCTTGGGTAACGGCGCGGGCTGTGGGACATCCACGGCGAGCGTGGTGTGGATGGGCTCCGTCTGCTTGCCTTCCTTGTTCTTGGCGTAGCCAGAAATGTCGATCGGCCCTCCCTTTTTCGCAACGTAAGTGACGCTGCCCGAAGGCTGGATACCATCGAAGATCTTCACGCCATCGGCGTCGAGATGTACCTGCACGGCGTTCTCTGCGCGCCACCATACGATTACCGTATCGCCCAAGCTGACCTGGTTCAGGGAAACGCCCAGCTCGAACTTCGTGGGCGTCGGCATCTGCTTCCACCAAAGCAAAGCCAAGGCAAGGGTGACGAGGATGATCACGAGCGTGGAAGGCGTGAACGCGGGCCGCTGCTCGAGCTGCGCTTGCGCGGCTGCGGCCACGGTCGGAGTGTCGGTACTCCTCGCTGTGACAGAAAAGCCATAGAGCCGAGTGGACGAGAAGAAGCGCGTAGTCGTCGGCTGGACGATGACCTGCACGTCCTTTTGTTGTCCGGAGCCGAGCGTGACCTGATCGTGCTCGAACTCAAAAGTTAGCGCTTCTTCCGGATCGCTCCCCGATAGCTGCAGCGTGTGTTCCGTATTTCCCAAGTTGACCAGCGTTAGAGTGAAGCTAGCCTTTCGGCGATAAGCGCCGACATAGCCCTTCTTCGGAGACAGCTCGGCGCTGATATGGTGGAACGGCTTGATCTGCAGCACGCTTTGCGCCGTCTTCTGTTCGCCCGATGACAGCGAGCGGACCTTGACCACGAACGGGTAGTTGCCTGCCTGGCTCTCGGGCGCCCTCGGCGGACGGAAGAAGATCTTCTCGCTCGCCGTCTCACCTGGTCCGACCTGGAAGGTCGGCACGGGAATGGCGGTCCACTCGGGATCCAGGCCCTCGACTTCGAGCTCGAAACGATCCGTCTCTGGTCCCTTGTTCGTGACCTCGACGCTCAGGGGCATGGTTGCACCGGCTTCCACGGAAACAAGGTCCGTCGAAAGGCGCACGGCGAAGCTCATCGGTCTAGGGAGTTTAGCAGAGCACGGGAGAGGCGATGGGCGTTACGGTGCTGGGCGTCAGGAGACAACTTTGGGAGGTTTTACGCTGGCGACGCAAATTCGGGACCGGGCTGGCGGTCGATGCGAGGTCCTTCGCTCCTGCCTCGCCCAGGATGAGACGGTATGCAAAGCTCAGACTATGCTCGCTGCCCTAGCCGCTCAACTGATTCTGTCGGGCGGGTTGTACGTTGCGACCTCCAGGGTAGACATCACTCCATCGGTTCCGTTGCCGTTGGGTGGGTACACGGAACGGGGCTCGAAGCTCTCGGGGCCAGGCGGTGATCGGCTCTATGCCCGGACGGTTCTCTTCCTTGCCGGCACGACAAAGATAGCAGTCGTAAGCGTGGAGACTTTAACAATTCCGGAGAGTTTCGTTCGTGAGGTGAAGAAGCGGATCCCGTCCGATGTCACGCTCTTTCTGGCGGCGACCCACACCCACAGTGCGCCCGACAGCCAGATGCTGAACGAGCGGATGACGTTCTCGATTCCGGGTATCGCGAAGTTCGATCGCAAGTGGCTGAAGTGGTACGCAGACAAAATCGGGGAGGGCATTCTCTCTGCCAGGAAGCAGACGGATCCCGCATTCGAGGTGGGAATTCGGACGAGTCACGCCGACGTGAATACGGGCAGGCGCAAATTTGCCGATCCAGACCAGACCGTTACGGAAGTTCGACTACCCTTGCTTCCTGGCCGAGATTTCATCAGGCCGCCCGCGCGCTGGCTCTTTCTCCATTATGCGGCCCATGGCACAGTGTATTCCGCGAAGGAGATGAAGCTTAAAGGCGATTGGCCGGGAGAGGTGTCTCGTCGAACCGGGCTGGCCGTGCTCCAGGGCGCGATCGGCGACGTGCTTCCCAAGGAGAGCGGCCCGACCGCTGAGGATAGCGTTGCCGGCATCGCAAACGCTTTGCTCCGGAATAGATATCAGACCTGGGATGAGATCGTTTGGGAACCGGGCATGCCCCTGTCAACCGCCAAGGTCTCCATAGCGCTTGATCCTGTGCAACCGCATCCGACGATGGCGAAAAGCTACGGCGTGCCGGAGGGTTTCGCCGCCGCGATCGTGAAGCAGTTTGCGCCGCCTTCTGCCGAGATCACGGCCTTTCGGATCGGGAAGCTGGCGGTGGTGGGCGTGCCCGGCGAGCCCACATCCATCCTCGGCCGCCAAATCCGCGATGCGGGCCGGCGCATGGGCTTCAGCTCCGTGCTAGTGTGCAGCCACGTCAACGGTTGGATGGGCTACATCCTCGACCCCGAGGACTACGACCGCGGCGGCTACGAGGCAACGCTTTCGTTCTACGGGAGGGAGGAAGGAACGAAGGTGGTGGACGCTGCGGTGGCGGCTTTAAAGGCGTTGAGAGCTCGGGGACACCGGTAAATGGTAAGTAGTAAATGATAAATGGTCGGAGGGTTCGAATTGAATCTCATCCCTGTGCGGCAATACCGTAACACCGTAATACCGCAACACCGGTTCGGCGCCATTTACCATTTACCACTTACCACCCTAAGGCAACGTCGGCTGCCAGACCTGGAACGAAAGGTTGAGCAACG
>JAXDKF010000041.1:0-13800 GCA_034667265.1 Fimbriimonadaceae bacterium | reverse complement strand
TTTCTCAAGGTGGACATTTGCTCCTCCGGGCGGCACTACACGCTCGCTTCCGAAGTCCTACCAAGTAGCTCCATGATGGTTCGTTTCTTGGTCACCGCCAGCCTGGCGCTTTCGACACTCACCGCCTTCGCGGACGACGCCTACTGGATGTCGGTGGGTTCCGCGGGCTCCTTCGCAACCAGCAAGGACATACAGATGGAATCTGAGGACGTGCGCATCTCGCTGCACAACACCTTCATGCACGTGCGCGCGTCGTTTCGATTCAAGAACTCAGGCCCAACCCAAACCGTCACCATGGCCTTCCCGGAGACCGTCACCGACTACAAGAAGAGGACTAAGAACCAGCCTCTCGCTATCCGTTCGTTCAAGTCATGGGTGGACGGCCAACTTGTGCCGGTCGTTCGGAAGAGAATGCCTCTCAAAAACTTGGACGAGTACGCGCAGTATTCGGCAGTCTGGCTCAAGAAGGTGTCTTTCAAAGCGGGCGGACGACGGCATGTCGTCTGCGAATACGACTCCAACTATTCAACAGGAACAGACTATCGCGCCGCCTACTACATCCTTCGATCCGGCGCCACGTGGAGGGGCACGATCGGCGAATGCAAGATCACGGTCGACTGGAGCCATCTGCACCATCGCGGAGAACCCACGATTAGCGCAGCGGAGAGTCCGATCGGTACATCAGAGCCGCTAGCTCCAGTGCGCAAAGGAAATAAGCGGGCCGTTTACTACTTCAAAAACCTCGAGCCAAAGTTCGACCTGGAGATGATGTGGCCGGAATGCTTCTGGAACTTCAGGATCAGCGGCAAGGAGCCCGAAGGGTGGCCGGTCGACGTGGCGCAAGAAGCCATGGTCAAGGGCAGCCCTTACGATCCTTTGATCCAGCCCAATGTGATCGTCCCTCTGCTCGGGGACGAGCAAGAATTCAAGCGGTGGGATGAAGAGTCTCTCGAGGGCCCTCCAATAATTGCTCTTGGCCGAGAGTTTGAATTCCCTGACGATCACCACGTCACCATCGATGGCAAGAGTTACCCGCTCAGCAGGCCCTTGCAGGGAAAGCGCGCGTGGAAAAGATCCCGGTGGCTGCACCTAAGAGATCTCATCACGGCGCTAGGCGGGTCGTACCGCTATGATCCAAAACTGGATCGCGCCGACATAACGCTCAGGCAATAACTAGACGGAATCCTTCACGGTGATGTCCCAGACCCACACCAGCCGGTCTAGGCCGCCCGCGGCCAATCGATCACCCGACTTGTTAAACGCCAAGCACGAGATCGGTCGATGGCTAACTTCCAGCCGCACGTTGCCCAAGCCCTTCGCGCAATTCCACAAACCGAGCGTCCCGTCCCTTGCTCCGCTGGCCAGTAGCCAATTGTTCGGATGAAACGCCAGCGCCTCGATGGGCTTCGTGTGCCCGAACATCATCTTCACAAGTTGCCCCGTGTCCAAGCTGAAAATGCGGATAGACAGATCCACAGCCGCAACTGCCAGATATTGCCGATTGGGACTGAAGACTAAAGCAGTCACCGCGGACCTGATCCTCGTGATGTTTCGCACGAGATCGCCGTCGTGGCTGTAGATGCGCACGGTCGCGTCTGCCGATCCGGTGGCCACCCACTGCCCATCGTACGACCAAGCCACCGCCGTCACCGACTGGTCATGCTCCACGCGCCGGAACAGTCTCGTCCCACTGCGCGAGTCCGCCACCGCAAAGCTGCGATGGATGGAGCCCGTTGCCACTGAGCCGCCGTCGTCGGAGATCGCCAAACACGAAACCCAGGCTTCTTCGGCGCTCTTCCAACTGTCCACAATCGCTCCGTTGAGCTCCCACAGCGTGACCGTGTTCTCAACGGATCCCGCGGCCACGAGCTTGTCCTTGGGCAACAGCTTCAACGTCGAGAGCACGCCCGCCTCCAGCCGCGTTCGCTTTGAAGGCTTGTCGGTGGACGCGTCCCACCAGATGATCTCGCTGTCGAACGAGCTGGACACGAGCTGACCGGTGTCCGGCGCAAACCCAACCGTGTAAACGGGCGTTCTATGCGCCTTCAGGTGGGTCTTGAGCTTGACGTAGATCGGCTTGCGGCTCTGAGAGGGTGCTGCCGGCGCCGCATACCCCTGGCCCGCCAGCATCGCGTCGTAGTCCGCGCGGCGTTCCGGATCGATCAGCGTCTCGAACGCCTCGTTGATCCTCGCCATGCGGTCGTGCGCCTTGGGATCTTTGCTGACGTCCGGGTGGTGCTGGCGCGCGAGCTTGCGGTAAGCCTTCTTAAGAGACTCGGTATTGGCGCTAGGCTTCACCCCTAGCGTGGAATACAGATTTCGGCTCGCGACGCTCATTCGTAAATAGATCCGCCCCGTCTAGCCGGGGCGACGACTCATTTTACGACGTGCGCGAAGCAGGGTTTATCTCGTGTGTAGGACCGCGGCAGGGCTGCCCGGCATCCGCATTGGAACGCTCATGGTGCCAAGGATCGCCAGGATTCCCAGGATGGCCAGCACCTTTCCGGTCTTGTAGGAGCGATCTATGAGCGTGGACACGCTAAGATCATCGGCACGTTCAGCTGCGAATTAGACCTAAAACTTCCTGGGTTTTTAGCCTCAGAAGGTCCATGTCTCCCCGCGTCTCGACGTTCAAACGGATTACGGGCTCGGTGTTCGACCCCCGTAAATTGAATCGCCAATTGGGATAGTCGACGCTTAGCCCGTCCAGCTTGTCGATCTTCCCGTCCGAATAGGCCGCCTCCACCTTTGACAGCGTCTCCCGGACGTCCGCCACCTCGGAGTTGATTTCCCCCGAGCAGGGATAGCGGTCGATCATCTCCCCAACCAGCTCCCCGAGAGACCGCCCACTCTGCGACACCAACCTCGCCACGAGCAGGAAAGGGATCATCCCGCTATCGCAGAACCAGTGCGAGCGAAAGTAGTGATGGGCGCTCATCTCGCCGCCATAGACGGCATTCTCCGCCCGCATCTTCTCCTTGATGAAGGCGTGCCCGCTCTTGCAGATCACGGCCCTTCCGCCTAGGCGCTGCACGATGTCCAAGGTGTTCCAGATCAGGCGTGGGTCGTAGATGATGGTCTCGCCTGGGCTATCGGTCAGCAACGCCTGGGCGATCAAACCCACGATGTAATACCCCTCGATGAAGTTGCCGTGCTCGTCGAACAGAAAGCACCGGTCGTAATCGCCGTCCCAGGCCACGCCAAAGTCGTACTTGGGCTTCGCAGCTTGTGTATGACTCGCGTCCAAGGATCCAACCGCCTGGTGGCTGATGCCTCCAATAGTGGGCGCTTCCAATGAGCCGTGCCATCGCATTTTCGCCTCGGTCATGGCGCGCGACTCCTCCAGGATGGGATTCGGAACGCCGTTGGGAAACGCGCCGTCCGGCTCCTCTCGAATGTAGTCGGCCTGTAACGGTAAATGCGGCATGAGGGCCTTGAGCGCAACACCCGCGGCTCCGTTGCCAGGATCCAGAAGGACCTTGAGATCCTTCATCGTAGAGGCCGGCACGACCTCAAGCAGATGCTGGACGAAGTCGTCGTAAACGTTCAGATCGCGGATGGCGCCCTCACCCTCACGCTGCCAATTCTTCTCGTAAGCTCGTCGCTCGATCTCCAGCAGACCCGTATCGTTCGAGATCGGCCGACTTCCCTCCCGCACGATCTTCATGCCGTTGTATTCCGGAGGGTTGTGGCTGGCCGTGATCATCACACCGCCGTCATAGCCGTATTTGGCCGTGGCGAAATACACCATCTCAGTTCCGACCATCCCGAGATGCACGACGTCGACGCCCGCATCGTTTAGGCCCTTAGCCAAAGCCTTGTACAAATCCGGCCCGCTGAGACGAATATCGTAGCCAACGCAGACCGTCTTCGGATTGACGAAATCCGCATACGCGCGGCCGATCGCGTAAGCGATGTCTGGGTTGAGCTCTGAGGGGACTTTGCCGCGAACATCGTAAGCCTTGAAGCACGGCAAGAGCTGTCCCATAGAGGTGCCTGTTTACCCGTTGCACGCCCACACTCGCGATGTTCCCTAGGAAATGCACGATGCCGCCGCCAAATTGAACGCTCCAGCACGTTCGCGGCACATACGGATCAGGAGGTTTCTTTCATGAAGCGCAATCGTACATACCTGATCGTGGTCCTGGTGGCCGCATCCTTCGCAATGAACCTCGTGGGCTGTTCGCCGGCTCCAGATCCGGCTCTGAGTGCCGATCTTCCAAAGAAGGAGCTGCCAAAGAACAACAGGAAGCTCGAAACGACGCCCGACATCGCCAATCCCAAATAGCCGGAACCATGAAGCGACTCTCTTGGCTGGTCCTGTTCAGCAGCACGATCACGTGTGCGCAAATCGTACTCGTGGGATCCGCCCCGCAGGCGATCGCAACCGATCAGCACTCGATGCAGGGCGGCAAGAGTCAAGAAATGCGCACGGCGCGCCTTCAACGCCATGGCGGACAGCACCGGAGTCACCGGCGCCCGCACCGAAGTTAAGGGCTTTGCGGCTTGGTGGCCGCGGGCCCTTTCTCCAACCTGGAGATCTCCTTGATTAGCTCGGACGTGTACTTCTGCGCGCCCTCGTACGTGAGGTGGTCCACGTTGGTCATCTCGCTGCCCGGAAACTGCTGCGGATTTGGAAAGATCAGCGTTCCTCCCAGACGTTGCAGCTCTGCCGAGACGGCGCCAATGATCTTTTCGTAACCTGTCTTGAAGTTCGCGTCCTGCAGAACTCGCTCCGAGATTGGAGCGTTCACAACGTACACGGGAAATCCGTATTTTGTGGAGAGCTCCTGAAGGTGCGCCAGAGCCGCAGCGTTGTCCGCTGAAATCTCCGCCTTCATCGTGCCGATCGTCGCCAGATGCTCCTTCACGTCGCGATTGAGCTGATTGCGATCTGGCTTAAGGGTCACCGAGAATCCGTCCGGCCTCGGACCCGTTCCTCTTCGATGCGTGCGACGTCTGATGGCATCCTTCACGCTTTGAACGAGGCTCTTGCTCTCGGAAAAGAGCTTTACGTTCCTGTCCAAGAACATCTCTCTCCGCAGCGCGGGATCGCCATGCCGTGGGAACCATGCGAGTGCGGGAGCGTCGGCATCCAACCGACTTTGCGCCAGGGCGTATCCCGTCACGTTGCGGGGCCAAACATCGAAAACTTGCACGACGAGCGCTCGCTTTGGCGCGCCATGCTTGCGAACGTATTCATCGAGCATTGCGGCGCTGTTCACCACCGTCATGTCGCCAACCGTCCCGAGGTTCAAGCTCTTTCCGCCGAAGGACTTCGTGAGCAACTCGGGATCCACTCCCTGGGCGCCGCTCGAATCCCCGAGGATCAGAGTGTCGACTGGTTGCGAGAGATTCTCGAGCATCGCCCACTTTGTGTGGATGCGGCGATAACCTTCGTTTGGAACGGTCACGGTGAGCCATTGCGTCGCCATCCCGTTCAGAGCGATGATGATGAAAACACACGAAAGGCTGATCAGCGCGACCCGCCGCCAAGAGGTTGGCGGAATGCGTTCCACCGGCAACTGAGAGGCCAGAGCTTCGCCTTTCGGGAGCTCTACTACGCCATCGTCTCTGGTGGGTGCGGTTATCGACATTAGAATTGGAAGTAGATGAATTCGGTGGCCTCTCGCGCGCCGATAAGAATAAGCGCGAGCAGCAGCGACGTCTGCCATGCGATCCTCGCGGGCACCCGCATCCACATCGGTATGAGCAGGTTGAGGGTTTGGGCCTGGAACGTTTGGACGACCACTAGGGGCACTCCGAAGGCCAATAGCTTGGGAGCGAAGGACCGTGTCTCAGCGGACGTTCCCACTCCGACCGAGGTCAGCATGGTCACGATCTGGTCGAGCGACCCAGCCCTGAAGAACACCCAGCCCACAAGGGTCAAACAGAACATCAGCGCGATGCGTCCCGCGATGCGCAAGTTGCCTGGATTCGCAACCGGAGGAAACACCTTCGTCCATGCACGGTAGATGCACAGAAGCAGGCCGTGGTAGGCGCCCCACGCCACGAAGTTCCACGCGGCGCCGTGCCACAAGCCGCCCAGCACCATCGTGATCATCAGGTTGCGGTAGATCTTGGTTTCAGACACGCGGTTACCGCCCAGTGAGATGTAGAGGTAGTCGCGCAGCCATTGCGAAAGGGTCACATGCCATCGGCTCCAGAAATCGCTGGGGCTCTGGGCAAAGTAAGGAAGCTTGAAGTTGAGCGGGAGCTCAAAGCCCATGAGCCGCGCCAAACCACGAGCGATGTCCGTATAGCCGGAGAAGTCGCAGTAGATCACGACCGCATAGGCCACGATGCCGATGACGGTGTCGAGGCCGTGGTGGCTGCGGTAGCCGTTGAACACCGTGTCTGAAACGGTTCGCAGGTTGTCGGCGATGACCAGCTTCTTGAAGAAGCCCCACAGGATCAGATAGAGACCTGCGTCGAATTTCTCGGCGGTAATAACGCGTGGTTTTCCGATCTGCGGCAGCATCTCGCCGGCGCGCTCAATAGGTCCTGCGACGAGCTGCGGAAAGAAGGAGACGTATAGAGCGAAATCGAAGAACGATTTCGCCGGCTGCTGTTTGTGGCGATACACGTCCGCCACGTAGCTGATCTCCTTGAACGTGTAGAACGACATGCCGACCGGCAATATGATGTGCAACGTCGTGTGGCTGAGGTGCACGCGCAAGGGCTCCAGCATGTCCGCCAGGCTGTTGGCGAAGAAGTTGAAATACTTAAAGAAACCTAAGACTGTTAGGCTGGTGGTGACGGCCAAAACGAGCAACGCCTTGCGCTTCGCCGGATCCTCGGTTGCGTAAATCAGCCGCGCGAGCGTGAACTGGATGGCTGTGGTCGTGCCGAGCAAGAGGCAGAATCGCCAATCCCAGTACCCGTAAAAGAAGTAGCTTGCGGCAAGCAACCAGAGGTTCTGGAGCTTGTAGCCCGTCGGGCTGCGGCCGAGCAGCAGATAGCCTGCATAGACCACAAGGAAGAACCCCACGAAGACCAGGGAGTTAAAGAGCAGACGGCCCCCCGTTCGGCTGCCACATCGCAGTTATTGTAGGCTACTTCGACGGGGCGAGGGCGCATTCTCACCCCTTGGAAATGCGTGATTGCCGCATTCACCGCCATTCTAGTGGCCGCTGCCTGCCGACGCCAGGTATCCGCTCGCCAGCGCTGATGCGGGCCGGGTGTCGGGAGGCTCCCCTCCCCAACACCTTAACACCGCTACTTCTTCTCGTCAGCCTTCTTCTCCGCCACCTTCGGCTCGTCGATCTGCAGGTTCTGCCAATTGGCCAGCGCATTCATTAGAAGCTGCCACGAACCCACTGTCTCGCCCCGCCAGGCCGGATTGATCCCGAATAGCAGCACGCTTCCCTTCCCGGCTGGACAGAGGACCAACGCAGGGTTCCCGGCATACGCCTCGACCGGTCCATAGCCGCCGCTGATCAGCGCCTTATCCGCCGCCGCGAATTTCAGCAAGACCTTTGGCCGAGGCTGCTCCGGAGGAATATAGTCCTGCGTCTCTTCTTCCTTCGGCTCTTCGTACGTCGGCCTGGCCTGGACTACGTCCGAATCGCTGAGATCGCCCCGTCCGGACGGCCTGTCCTTAGGATTCATGGTGGGGCGGCGGTTGGAGCGGGGAGGTGCGACCGTCAACTTGAAGGGCCAATACCAATCCGCTGAGTAAGCCCCGAGCTGATCGCTATACCCGTACAGCACGGGACTGACTTTGTCCACACGCTCCGTGAGGAAAACGCCGCCATTGGGAACAGCGGGCAGCCGATTGAGACTGATACCGCTCACAAGGTTGTAGTACACCGGCAGCTCGCTCGATCCACCCATGCAGATCAGCAATCCGCCATCGGCCAGGAATTTCTTCAGATGCAGCACGCCTTCGAGGCCGCACCCGCCGCGGATGTCGTCGGAAGTGTCCGGTCCACCAAGATGCTTCAGGCCTGGCAACGGTTTCCAGGGGATCGGATCGCCGATCATCGCCCTGCCGTTGACGATTGAGTTTTGCCCTGAGCTGGGTCCGAAGATGATCACATCCGTCGTCTTCTTGAGATCCGCGTTGTCGCGCAGCTCATGGACGGACGTGTATTTGTAGGGCACCCTCAGATCATCGAGCGCGAGGCGCAACCAGCCCTCGTTTTGCGTAGATTGCCAGTCATGGACCAGCATCACGCGCGGTGTCGACAGCGGGTGGGTTTTAATATTCGGTTTGTCGGCTAGCCATTCATGGCGGACACCGCCATTTTCCGCTTGAATTGTTGCGGACAAGTCGAAACGATCGTTTAAGGAAGGTCTTAATACGAGGGTTCCCGGCTTGAAAGTCTTGCCGTTGACCGTGAATTGTTGCTCTGCGACCTCGGCGGTCTTGGGTGCGTAAGCCATCTCCATAACCCAAGGATCCGGGCTGGCATCGAAGACGAGATATTTCTCCGATCTGCCCGAGGTTGTCACGACGCCTCCAAGCATTTGCACGGGCGACGCGCTGAGGAGACGAGGGTCTGCGACGGTTATTCGCTGCACGTCCAGGTTGAACAAGGGTCCGAGTGTCCATCCCGTATCGTCGTAGGGCTCAGGATCTGTGGATTTGTAGTACTGCTTGTCGAGCAACATGTCGGCCATCCGGCTATACGGCTGGTCCATCGGAATGATCACGCTTCCGGCGTTGATCTTGAGATCCTTCAGGACGATTTCTGACCGCGTGCCCATGGTCTCGATCCCCTGGCGCCGAAGCAAAAAGACTAGGCGATCCGTCAGGAACGGCTTGCCTGGCTCAGACTGGATGACGTACGCAGCAGGACCCTCCGTCCACGGCTTCAGCACGCTGCGCTTGCATTTCAGCCAATAGTTGTGAAGGAACTTGTCCTTCTGCGAAGCAACGTTGTGCATGCCGATCAGCAGGGCGCTCTGCGAGATGTTCACGTTGTTGCGGATCGACCATTTGAGCTTTCCGAGCGGAGGATTAGGCCGGTACCACTGTCGTTGAGTGTCTTCGTTGTCGACTGTGGTGATGCGGGTGTTGGCGTCCGATCCAAAGATCTCGTAGAACCGCCCAATCGCGTTGTGTCCGTTGGCCGCATAGAACGCATAGTTGGGCGCCCATCCATCGTAAAACCCATGCGTCCACACGCCCGGAACGCCCATCTTGGTCATCTCGTCGACCTCGTGGTAGGCCATGAGGTGCCACTCGTCGATAGTGATCGGATCGAGCCACGCGTTATACGGTCCGGTGCCCGTGCTGATGTAGAGAAACGGGATCGACTGGTGCAGGTCGTGCATGACGATCGGGTGGTAATCGAACCAGCTCCTCATCAAGTTCTTGCTGAGCGCAAGCGACATCCCGATTGAGTCGCGGTTGTTGTCGTGCGCCACGTACTTACCCCAATACACAAGCGGGATCGGTGTCTTCTTGGGATTGCGCTTTCGGTAGAAATAGGTGTCGACGTATCGGTCGCGGCCGTCGGTGTCCAGGACCGGCGTAAGCATCACGATGCTGTTCTTTCGGATCTCCTGGATGAACGGAGTCTCCTCAGTCGCGAGGCGGTAGGCCAGCTCCATCAGCATCTCAGGCGGGCCGGATTCTGGCGAGTGCATCCCGCCCGTCGCGTAGTAGATCGGCAGCGTTTGCGCGATCAACTTCTCGGCCGCCGCATCCGCGCCAAGCAGCTTCCCATCGCTCTTGTAGCCGCCTTCCACCAACCCGCGTGGATCGCTGATCTGCGCATTGATCGCCTTGATCTGGTCAAGTCGGTTCAGGTTTGCCGCGTCCGAGATGAACACCGCGATCATCTCGCGGCCCTCTTCGCTCTTGCCCATGCTTTGCACCCAAACGCGATCCGACGCCTCGTCCAACGCGCGCATGTAGCCGTTGATCTCGTCCGTGTAATGCAGCACGTCCGGAGCGCCGATGATTGTGCCGAAGTGCTTGAGCGGGCTCGGCACGGTGCTACTGGCCGGCAGATGGTCGACGTATTGGGTGAGGAAGAATGGCTCGGTTGTGTACTCCTTGATCTTCGCGCCGTAATCGGCGTCGTTCTGAGCGAAGGAGGTCGCGGCGAGAAGGGCCGCGAAAGCGAGCGACAGTAACCGTTGCATCGTTGCTGAGTTTAGCCGTACTCGCTATCGCTGCCTCTGCTCGTCGCTGCCTCCAGACGCCAGGTATCCGGTCGCCCATGGTTTCCGCCAGCCAGGTGTCTGGAGGCTTACATGGAGTGCGCCGGCGACGGATAATGAAGTCGATGGGACGGCAGCTCGCCTCAAGCCTCGGTGTCCTCATCCGCGTCGTCGGATCGTTGATGGCCTGGGCGGCCATGTTCCTGCTGTGGATCGGTCTTGTCCTCGTTGTGCCTGTCTGGGGCTCCTGGAGATCGTCAGAAACCGGATCTCCGGTCCCGTTTGTTCTGGGCGTGATCGTCAGCGCATGTTCCCTCCTCGCTTGGTGGCTGGTGTCAAGGTGGCGAGAACGAAGCCAGGAAGACGTGGGTTCACCCGATAGCGGCTTTCTGATCTAGAGCACCCGATGCTGTCTTCCACCGGCGATCACTTGATTCTTGAATTCATCGGATTAGCCGAAATCGTTTGAGTCTCAGGACACGGGGCGAGCGCGCAGAACCCCAACGCCTGAGAAACCCCTTATAGCGCACAAACATAGCGATAAGGGGCAGAGGTAGGTCCCAGTAAACTCCAGCCCATGTCCCCGCGTCTCGCCTTCGCAATCGAGGCTGCGGTGAAAGCCGGGAACGGGACCCTCGCGCACTTTCAAAAGGGCGTGGAGGTGCAGACCAAGGAAGACGACAGCCCCGTCACCATCGCCGATCGAGAAGCCGAGCGCCTGCTCAGACAGGAGATTGAGAAACAATATCCCGGCGAAGCAATCCTTGGCGAGGAAGAGGGAGAGACGGGAGCCGGGGACAACCGTTGGGTTATCGATCCCATCGACGGCACGAAGTCGTTCATCTGCGGCGTTCCGCTCTATGCTACGCTGCTCTCCTTTGAACGCGATGGCGAACCGGAGATCGCGGTCTGCCATTTGCCTGCTCTAAACGAGCTGCTCTACGCGGAGCGTGGCCAAGGCGCGTACTGGAACGGACAGCCCTGCCGAGCTTCTTTGCGCCCCACTTTGCAAGGGGCTGTGCTCTCCAGCGCGGGCTATCTCGGCCTGAAGCAGAAGTCGCTCATGGAAGGCTTCGATCGAATTTCGGAAAAGGCTATGGCAACGCGCACCTGGTGCGACGCTTATGGCCACGCACTCGTCGCCACTGGCCGCGTGGACGCGATGATCGATCCTTCCATCAAACGATGGGACATCTCCGCGATGAGTCTTATCGTGCGCGAGGCGGGCGGAAGATTCACAGATCTCGAAGGACGGGAGGAGCTCGGAGATAGCGCGATGAGCTCCAACGGCCTTATCCACGAGGAGTTGTTGAGAGGATTGCAGACATGAGGCTCCTCGGCGTCGACTTCGGCTCTAAGCGCATCGGCATCGCAGTCGCCGAGGCCGAGCACGGCATCGTCACGCCCCGATCACCCATCACGCCAACTGGCACCCTCAGGAAAGACGCAGCCAACCTAGCGCAGCTTGCGAAAGCGGAACAAGCAGACGCCATCGTGCTGGGCCTGCCGCTCGAGCCGGGCGGAATTGAGGGCCGAATGGCTAAAATCGCCCGGGTACTCGCAAGCGAGATCGAGCAGGCCGGTTTTCGCGTAGAACTCGTGGACGAGACGCTCACAAGCGTACAAGCGGAATCGGAAATGGCGGCCGAGGGCCTGAAAGCGAGCCGCAGGCGCAAGCTGCGCGATGGCGAAGCGGCGCGGCTGATATTGGAACGGTATTTGCATGGCAAAGCGGATTAGCTGCGGATTCTTGGTGCTCCTCCTTGTGCTCGGAGTGGGCGCATTTGGCTGGTGGAGCTGGCTCCAAGGCCAAGTAGCCCCGATGCCGAAAGGCGAGCCGTTCTACGTTCGCTTCAACGACGTGACCCCTCTCAACACCGCGCTGGACAAGCTGAAGGCCGACGCGGTCGTCAGGAATCCATCCGCCATGGCCACATACGCGAAGATCAAGCGCGAAAGCCGGCCGGTTGGCATCGGCACTTATCAGGTGCACGGAGGCATGACGGCGGAGCAGATCTTTAAGGCCCTGCACGACCCGGTCGAACAAATGGTACGGCTGCCTGAAACTAATTGGGCCGCCCGGTCGGCAAATATCTTGGAGCGCAAGCAGGTCACGGCGGCCGAGGAATACATGGATCTCGTGCATCGGCCGCAGGAATTTCAAAAGGATGTTAGCTTTCCTCTGCCTTCCGACAGCTTGGAGGGTTACCTCTACCCGGACACTTATGATCTGCCGCCGCTGTTGGGAGCTAGAGAGACGATCTTGCGGCAACTGAAGGCATTCGAAAAGAAGGTGTACGAGCCGCTGGGCAAGCCCAGCGATCTCCAACGCCTGCTCACGATCGCCTCCATGGTCGAGCTCGAGGTCATGAAAGACCCGGAGCGACCTGTGGTCGCCGGCGTCATCGCCAATCGCATCAAGATCAACATGCCGCTGCAGATCGACGCGAGCCTTCTATACGGTATCCAGAAATGGCGTCCGCTCACAGTTGCGGACTACCGCACCATCGACTCGCCTTACAACACCTACACCCACAAGGGCCTGCCGCCGGGACCGATCTGCTCCCCCACCGTCAAGAGCGTGGAAGCCGCCATGCATCCGGCCACCCACGACTATCTGTATTACGTGGCGATGCCCGGCACTGGGCAGCACCTGTTCGCGCCTAGCTACGATGGCCATCTCGCCAACATTCAGAAGGTCCGCCAAGCGCGCAGGGCGCTAGCCGTGACCGCGGGGGCCTCTTGAGCGCTTTTAGAGCTGGACAATTCAAGCGCGAGCTCGTGCATGGATTCATGCGCCCGTTCTGCCCCGCGCACGCGGTCCACAACCTCACCGACGTCGATCCCCAAGCGCTTGCGAATCGAGGCATCAAGCTGATCCTCGTCGACGTAGACAACACGCTCGTCAAATGGCGCACGGAGGACTTCGCCGAGGAAACGCTGAACTGGGTGCAGAAGGTCAAGAGCGCGGGCATCCAGGCTTGCATCATCAGCAACACGCGAAACGTGGTCAGGCTCGGCCGCCTGTCCGAGATCCTTGGCATTCCCGCGATGCGTGGGCGATTCAAACCCAGCACGGCCATGTACGAACAAGCGCTAGAGAAGTTCGGAGTGAAGAAGTCGCAGGCCGTGATGATCGGCGACCAGCTCTTCACCGACATTCTCGGCGCCAATCGCGCGGGCATCGAGGCGATCTGGCTGCAGCCCATCTCCGGTTCCGATTTCGTTGCCACCAAAGTCAACCGATTTGGAGAGCGGGTGCTCCGCGGCTATCTGTATCGCGCTCTTCATGAGCCCATCGACGAGGAGCCCGAAACTCCCGAAGAGGCCGCGCGCACACCCTTCTTGGAACGCAAAGTCGTGCGGCAGTTCGTGAAGTTCTGCATCGTTGGCGGATCGTCGTTTGTGATCGACTACTGCATCCGGATGACGCTCCTTTACGCATCCCCATTCAGCGACTACGCGGTCCGAACCGGCGAATGGCTCCGCACCCACGTTTCCCTTTTCAGCTTTGCCGAAACGCCGCGTGACGCGTTCTTTCCTATCGCCGCACTCTGCGCGGCATCGCTCGCCATCCTCAACAGCTTCTATTGGAATCGCCTGTGGACCTTCAAGATTCGAGGCAGTCACGAGAGGATGGACCAGCTCAAGCGGTTCGTCGCGATCTCCTTGATAGGGCTGGTA
>JAXDKF010000040.1:0-5303 GCA_034667265.1 Fimbriimonadaceae bacterium | reverse complement strand
CGTTGCTCAAGCCGATATGGCAAGTCCGGCTGGACTTCTCGTCTACGTCATGATAGAGCTGCTCGTTTTGAGGCTTGGCCGTTACCTTCCAGCCAGTTGGTGCATAGGTCTGGACCTGTTCATCCGGCGCACCGGTGTACCAACCTGTGATGAGATCTTTTATGGCGGTGGTAGAGATCGAGTCGCCCGCAGCGCCCTTGACCATGTTGTTTTGCAGGTGGAACGCTAACATCTCCGCCGCGTTTGGTGCGCTTCGGCCGCCCGGGAATTTGTAGGTGGTGTAGTCGAGCTCTCGGAACCTGGCCTGGAGAACACCTTCCGTCGCGGGTGGGTTTGTTACTGTAAGGTTGGGTGTGTAGTTTCCGCCGTGGCAATTCATGCACAGATTCGGTACGAACTTCTGCCCGTTGCCATCAAGATCGGCAGACTCAACTCTAGCCGCGCCGGACACTCCACCATTGAATACGAAGAACTTGACGGTAGCTCCAGTGGCCGCGGCGCTGCCCGGAGTCGGACCTTCAATGGGCGAATATTCCATGCAGACCGTGGCACCCGGACTTGTGTTGCTCGCGGCGTCGTCGGCGTTGTGCGGGTTTTGGTCGAATCCGCCGTAATTGGTGACATACGCAGCTACTCCTCCCCCGGCAAGGGGTCGAAAATGCATACCTCGCCCAGACCCGAGATCGTTATTGTTTAGATAGGCGACATTAACTGAGTCCGCCGCGGCGCCGTTCGTAGGATCGAAACCGTTCGCTTGCCACCAATCGCCCAATGTCGGCCGCAGATTCTGGGGGTCGACAGTCGTATAGTATCGTTGCGTGTTCTTCGAGCTTCCAGGACCCTTGAAGACTAAGAAGTCCCCGTTGGAGTTGGGAATGTCCCGGCTTAGGTAAATAGTCTTGCAGTCGTCGTAGGGCGGTGGGGGCCAAAGGCTGTGACCCGGGGGTATGGCGTTCCCAGTATTCACGACGCGTGTCGGGATCTTTGTCCCCAGCACTTGTTCTGCCACTACATCGGCGATAACGTTGCCGGAGCTGTCTATGACATCGAGTTTTACATCGATGTTAGGCAACAGGCGGTAAACCGCGTTGACGACGTCATTTGCTACGAACGTCGGCGTCTGAGAAAAATTTGTTCCGGTAGGGTCGGAAACGCGAATTTGGACTCCCGTGGGAATGCTCGGCCCCAGAACGATCCGCAGACACGCTGCATCCGTCTTCGAGAGATCTGTGTTGATCGTAGAGAAATGCTTGACCGATCCACGATACTGCTGTCCAGCGGTGTCCAGTGTGGCATTTCCTGCCACCTTCCAATATCCGTCGGTCTCGTCATATGACCAAAACGGAGTTTGCGCAGGGGCGTTGTTTCGGAGTAGCGATCTCGGCGCGGGCAATTCGACCTGAGCAGTTTGGTTTGGCGCCAAGTTGCACTTCGCACCTGTAGCGTCACGGACTTCCACAAAGACGCAGCCATAGGAGACTAGGTTGACTTCGCGGCCATTCTCAATGGCGCCCCAATCTCCCGGCGCTTCAGCATTCGCAATGTCCAGCGTTGCGATTTCGGCCGTTAAGGGAGGTTGGATTGGATTGCCGTCTTCCCGCACCAAGCTGTTGGCCCCGATAATGATCCGAGCGCCGCGCCTTTCCTTCCGGCTCAAAATTGGCCGCGTATCCACCAGCGTAACGTCGGTTGTTGCGTCGAGGTTCGCGACCGTCTGAACTGCGACCAAACGCCAGACCTGCCCCCTTACGTCGCCGTGGAAAATGCGAGAGAAATGCGCAAAGCCTGTTTGCACGATGTTCATCACGTATCGATCTGCAAGCGGAACCCGCAGATCGTAAGCGCCGTTAGTGTTGGTCTTAGTGGTTGTCCCGTTGATCTCGACAGTGGCACCCGCCACTACGTTGCCCGAATCGTCCACGACACGGCCCGCGAAGATTCCCTCGGTCTGTCCTACCTTCACGACGACGTTCCCGCGCGCATAGCCACCTTTCCCGTCGCGCACCACCACATAGGCCTTGTAGTCCCCTGGGATCGGCGGAACGGACCATTCTCCGCGCTCCGCGTTAGTGTTGAAGTTGCCGAGGCTGCCCGCTGTCGAAGGCAGTTTCCATTGGAAGGTTAGGGGATCTCCGTCTAGGTCCGTCGCCTGCGCGGATAAGGGCATCGTCGCTCCAAGGGGAGCGAGCCGCGTTGCTTCTCGCCCACGAAATACGAACGCCGACTCAAGACTGGGCTTCCGATTCTTTAGAACAAGCGTGGCAGTGCCGGTCCCTTGCATTGAAAATTGAGCCAGTTGTGTGGCCGGAATCGTCCTAGAAGTCGTGACCGCCTCGTCTACGGCATTCAAGCCCACGGGCAAGCTTCTGTGATATGGAATCGCGAACTCGCCCATAAAATTCGCTCGCGCAGCTCGAGCGATTGTGCTTAGCGGGAGCCGCTGAAGCGGGCGGATCAGGCGTGTTCGAGCAGGTGGGGTGCGCTGGGGCCGGGCTCGAATCCGCATTCTTTGGGACAGGCTTACTGTGGCGGTGTTCGTAATTCCGAAGTACTCGTCTTGGAAGAAAGGCACCGTGCCGTCGCTGAAGGTGACTTTTCCGATCAGTGCGTCGAGGCCCTCTGTTGGCGCGACTCCCACAGGACTGGGAAATACGGTCTCGTCATGAATCACTAGCGGCTCTTTCGATGCCCCCGCCGCCCAACCATTCTGGCTCGGCCAGGTGAGTTGGTAGACCCCGGGAGCCTGTCGAGGGAAATAGTACCGGCCGTAAAGGTCGGTTTTCTCTGGCGCGCTGAGAGCCCGAGTCTTTGTATTCCTGAGCTGGACGTTGAAGTCCGGAAGGAACACTATTCGTCGCATGTTTCCGATGGGTGCGTCGCCTGGAAGCTCGAGAAGGCCGACGCTGCCGTTAACAGCCCCACCAGACACGCGAGCGGGTTCTATGCGGTCCTGCTTTCCCTCAAGCAAAAGGCCCGGCACGAGCAACCCGGTCCACGGTGCAGCAGCTAGAAATATCTTAAGTAGAGCACTTTGTTTCATCAGAAGTTTGGTTGGGAGCAGTATTTTAGCAATAGTAACACCTTTATCCAAGAATGGGAAGCATTGGCCAACATGGGAGGGATGGCCGGAATAGATACTGGACCTCGATCCTCATCGCACGGTTATTTCGGATCTTTCCAAGAGAGCGAGCGCGCGGGCAGAAAGGCTGCAGTGCATCCCAGACCTTTCATGTCTTTAGGAGCGGAGAGAGTGATCGAGTGAACTCCTGGCCGTCCAACTCCTTCTTCGAGTACAAGACCCATTCCCAAGGGGCAATCGGCAATCAGCAATTAGCAATGGATGGGTCCTTTTCCTCGACATTCCTCGCACTTTTCTGCTTCAATAGAATCCAACGGCAGAAACTTAGCCGTCTACAGAACTAGGACCATGGCGATCCAAGGTTACAATCCGTCGAGCTATATGATCCGGCCCACCGAGTGGTCGGACACCATCATACGCCCGCATACGATAGCTTCAAAAGAGGCTCGCATGCGTGTGCATGCGGGCCTCTTCTCTTTTGCGCAGAGGTCTCCCTCCAACGCGCTCGCTGCGGCTTTCCGGCCATTTACCATTTACCATTTACCATTTACCGCCCCGGAGGCCCGCCCGTGAGCAACTCCCAGGTGTTATTGCTGAACAGCAACTACGAGCCGCTCAACGTGTGCGACATGCGCCGGGCGATCGCGTTGATGCTGCTCGGCAAAGTCGAGGTCCTGCAGCAGCGCGAGGACGCCCTCCTGACCGCCATGGGCGAGGTCGTTGCGCCATCCATCCTGAAGATGCGGTACCAGGTTCGCCGGCCGATGCCACAGCTTCGGCTGTCGCGCCACTCCGTGCTGGCCCGAGACAACTACACCTGCCAATACTGCGGCGTTCGCAACCGCGAGCTCACGATCGACCACGTGATCCCGCGCTGGGCGGGCGGCCCACACACGTGGGACAACCTCGTGGCCTGCTGCCGCCGATGCAATTTGAAGAAGGGCGACAAGACCCCTGCCCAGGCCTGCATGAAACTAGCCCGCAAGCCGAAGCGTCCGCACTTCATCCCGTACCTGTCGCTGCCGATGTATCTCCGGGCGCAGGGAAGAGACGAGTGGCGCGACTTCCTGCCGATCTTCGAAGAGTTCGGCATCTCTCATGAGCTTAAGGCCGGCTAGCCGAACGCGCTAGCGCGAGCCCGGTTAGCCCCAATGCCTTATTCACCGTCGCGGGCCCGTTCTAGCGTTGCGATGTCGAGCTTCCGCATTTCCAGCATTGCTTTCATGACGCGGCCTGATTTTTCGGGATCGGGATCGCTCAGCAGCTCGCCAAGGACGCGCGGCACGACTTGCCAAGAGAGTCCGAATTTATCCTTGAGCCAGCCGCACATGGATTTCTCTCCGCCCTCAGAAAGTTTGTCCCAGTAGTGGTCCACCTCTGCCTGATCCTTGCAGTCGATCGAGAACGAGACGGCTTCCGTAAATTTGAACATCGGGCCGCCATTTAGCGCCATGAATTCCAGGCCGTCGAGCTCGAACGTGCCGACCATGACCTGGCCGGCTGGCCCGGGACCCGCGTCTCCGTACCGGGACAGGCTGTTGATCTTCGAGTTCCTAAAGATGGAAGTGTAAAAGTTCATCGCCTCTTCGGCCTTGTCGTCGAACCAGAAAAAAGGGGTGATCTTCTGCATAGGTGTTGTCCTTACTTTGCCATCTCAGCGGGCTGATAGGTTCTCCGAATGGACTCGGCGATCCTTAGGTCCATGGGATCGGTGAGGTCTGCGTCCAATTCCATCACCGGCCTAACTTCGACCGTCCCGAACTGTACGGCCGGGAAGTTGGATGCGATCTGGATGGCCTCATTGAGGTCCCGTGCCTCGATGATCGTGAATCCGCCGAGGAACTCTTTCGTCTCGGCGAACGGACCATCGGTAACGGCGATACCGCCGTTCTTCTTGCGGAGCGTAGTGGCGGTACGGGGCGACTGTAGGCCTGAGGAGAAGATATGTCGGCCGTTCTTCTCCAGGTCCCCGACCCATTCGCCGCAGGCGGTTATAGCAGCGTCGACCTCGGCGTCTGACGCTGCGTTGAGCTTTTCTTCTTCTTGATAAACGAGGCAGATGTATTTCATGGTGTTGGGTGGTGTTGAGGTCTTAAGGTATTGAGGTGTTGAGGTATTGGGTGTTGATCGGGAATCCTGCATCCTGAATCCCGAATCCTCCATCTCCTAGTGATGCCAATCCTGGTCGGCGTAGATCGTTTGGATGTATTCGATCTGGGCGGTG
>JAXDKF010000039.1:0-8963 GCA_034667265.1 Fimbriimonadaceae bacterium | reverse complement strand
TAGTTCTCGAGCGATGGGGCCAATCCGGTTCCAGTGCTCGGCATCAGCACCTTCCCCGCGTGCTGCGCGTCTTTGAGCAGACCGAACGGGGTCTCGTAAGCGAGGATGCCGCAAAGCGCAGCTAAGAAGAGTGAGTACGGGGCTATGAACCAGCGGCGATAGATGCCCGTGCCACGCAACGCTAGCAAGCCGAAGATCGCGGAGGAGCACGCCCACAGTAGGAAGCTTCCTTGCTGTCCGGACCACACGCCCGCGATCTTGTACTTCAGCTCGGTAAGAGCGTCGCCGTGACTGAAGACGTATTGGTATTCGAACTGATTATTGACGAAGAGAACAGTCAAGCACGCGAAGGCCCCGAATAGAGAGGCGGCGCCCAAGACGAACCCTACGGTGGACAGGCGCTCTCGCCTCAAGAGACCGAGCACCAAGGCCGCCACAAACGCGAAGCAGCCTAGAAGGATAAGACCGCTTCCGATATCGCCGACCCCTAGGGCCCAATTTGGCGCGGACGTAACGGTCAGTGTTGGTTGTTCCAGCACCTAAACGCCCTGTACAGGCTCCTTTTCACCCGGTTTGCCCTCGTATTTGGAAGGGCACTTGATGAGAAGCTGGTGCGCCAGGAACGTGTCGTTCTTCATGCCGCCGACGGCGACCACCTTGGTCGCCTCTTTCAGGTTGCCTGGCGTGCTGCCGACGTAGACCACTTCGGCTATGGCGCCGGTCTTGTCTTGGAGCTTGAAGGAGATCTGACCTTTAGAGGGATCCGTGTGCACGGTGTCCTTTACCAGCGTTCCCGCAAGGTGCAGGCTGTCGTTACGGGATTCTTTAGCCTCGGCGATCGTAACGTAAGGACTTGCGTTGCTAATAAAGGCGGTGAGAACACCCACCATGGCCAGGGTTGCTACGATCCCGGTGACGACGGCCCCTTTAACTCGCATAACCTCTATCCATTCTGGCCGATTGCGGCAGGATTTCATACGCCGCCAGGCCACGCGACCGTCGTCGTTTCCGCTCCTGCTGCGCTTGGAATGGCAAATCTTTGGCCTTACGGACACGATCTTGGCCTCAGAGGCGTTAATACGTGCTGAGGCGAGCTTTGCCGCCCAACGCCAAAAGGAGATAAACTGTCCACTTGATGCCCCCGTCTCGACTCATCCGCCTGCTCGTGCCCGCCCTGGTCGCCTGCGCTGCTCTTGCCAGTCCCCAGCAGCGCTACGGAACCGTGTTTTTCCAAACTCGGGTGGGGAGCTTCAAGATGCTGGGCGTCGAGAGGGTCCCCGCGGAAGGGAAGGTAGAGGTGTCCTTCACGGGCACCATCCTCATAAACGGCAATCCCAAGATCGTGCCCTCGGCCGGCTTGAAGAGGGAGTACTACAGCAAGGCGCACAATCAGCAGGCCTATCACGGCACGGGCTCCATCGTGATCGATGGCAAGTTTGATTCCATCCAATGGTTCGGTCGCAATCTGAAAGGGAAGTGGACCGGCTTTGGCGTCGCGCGCCTCGTCGGCGAGTTCGACAACAACCTCAAGACGGGCGAGTATTGGTACGTCCAGAATCCCGACGACATTCACGATTGGGGGACCCAGTTGAAGACCATCACCAATCCTCCCAAGCCGGAAGACGTCGTGATTCTCCCCCACGAGCGTGGCAAGGGCAAGTAAGGCAGCGGTAACCTCGTATCCGTGCTTCAAAACACCTTCCTGCATGTCCCAGGCATTGGGAAGACGACAGAGAAGCGATTGTGGAAAGAAGGCTGCACGTCCTGGGATCACCTTTTAGCTGAGCCCGATCGATGGTCGCTAGGGAGCGCGAGTCGCTCAATCGCCAAGAAGCACATCGAAAAGTCTAGGCAGGCGCTGCTAGACGAGGAGCACCAATTCTTCCGATGTTGTCTGGGCGCGAACCAGGCCTGGCGAGCGTTCCCCGAGTTCCGCCACTCGTGCGTGTATCTAGACATCGAGACCGACGGTGGGGTGTCTGCCAGCTCCGTGACCACGGTCGGCATGTACGATGGCAAGCAGTATCGGTGCCTTGTCAAGGGCGAGGACCTGGAAGCTTTTCGAGACCTCATCTCGCACTACGCGATGGTGGTCACGTTCTTTGGTGGCACGTTCGACCTGCCGGTGTTGCTACGTCGTTTTCCTGGGTTAGCTTTTGACCAGATCCACATCGACCTCTGCCCCATTCTTCGGCAAATAGGTTTTCGGGGTGGATTGAAGAAGATCGAGAAACAGATCGGCATCGAGCGGAGCCCCGAGACCCAAGGTCTGACTGGCTACGACGCGGTCTTGCTGTGGCGCCGGCACCGCATGTTCGGCGACGCCAGGGCGCTCGATAGGTTGATCGCGTACAACCGCGAGGACTGCGTCAACCTGGAGCGGCTTGCGGAGGTGGCGTACGAGGGGATGCGGGACATGGTCTTCGAAACGGGGAGCGCGGAAGTCGGAACGCGGAGTTTGGAGAGAGAAGCGTTTAGCGTTAAGCGTTGAGCCTTAAGCGTCGCGCGCAAAGTCCCCGCACATCGTAATTGTTTTCCTCCATCTCGCATCGTGAATGCCCCATCCCGCATCCACACCATGCACCGTTACTTGCCACTGGTGAAGCGCCAGTCGGAATTCGTGCGGTCGTGCCAATTGCGTACGTCTCCAAGTTGGCGGGCTTCGACGAGCTTTTCAAAATCGATCTCCGCGATTGCGATGCCATCGTCGTCCGGGACCGTTTCCGCAAGCACGCCGCTTGCCGGGAAGGGCTCGATGGTGGGGGAGAGGATGGCGCTCGTGCCAAAGGTCGATGGGACCGGCTCGCGGCCGATGTTGCCAACCAGTGAGGAGTGGGCTACGAAGATCTGGTTTTCAACCGCACGCGCATGCGACGAATAGCGCACTCGGGAGAAACCGTGTTCCGTCTCGGTATAGGCGGGCACGCACTGCAGAAGAACCCCGTGCTCGGCAAGAGCGCGGCCGGACTCGGGAAACTCTGAGTCGTAGCAAATGGTTACCCCGATGCGTGCGTCTGGCATCATGGTGAGCCCTGAGCCGCGGATCAGGCCCCATATCTCCTGCTCGTAGTGCGTGAGATTGTTCTTCTCGGTGGTGGCAATGCCGAGCTGTGGGTGCGCGACCGCGCACACGTTCTTGATGCCTTTCGGGCCTGCTTTGAAATGCGAGCCGCCCACGATGATCATGCCGCTGGATTCGCTGATCCGCTGCAGCCACTCTTCGAGGACGTCTCCGTACTGAGCGAGGTACTTGGGCACATCCACCTCGCGGACTTCGGGCTCGAGCTGGATCAACTCGAGCACGTAGAGCTCGGGAAGGACGAGCACGTTAGCCCCGCTGGTGTGGGCCTCATTCACAAAGTCGAAGAGGTGGGCAAAGAAGTCGCCATCGCCCGCGACAGGCCTCAGCTTCCAAGACACAACGGCGACTTTGTAGGTCATGACTTCCATTCGAGGAGGGCGGCCGCGTTTGCGGACTCCTTATCCTCCATATAGTCGTGTATAACGCTCAAAAATCTTAGGCCATAACGCAGCAAGGGCGTTAGGGTCCTATCTGCCGCTTTTCCCGAGACGACCTCGCTAGCATAACGTTCCACGGCCGGGTTCTCCTGCATCTGGCCCCACTGGATGTAGCCCGGTAGCCGGCAGGCCGTACCGTAGCGGATGAGGCGCTTCTCCCGAACCAGGTTGAACCTAGCCTGGTATAGCGCTCGCCCGACGCCCTTTCTGCGCGCGGCGGGGTGGACGCCGATGTCTATACCGTACAGGGTGGTACCGGCGGGGTCGTGGTTTTCGACGAAAGGCCCGCCAACCGTCTCAGCCCAAGGCCGGTGCGCGTCCCAATTCTCCTCGGAAATAATGCAGGAGCTGGCGCTGCCAACGATTCGGCCATCTTCCTCCGCGATGAATTGCCCTTCGGGAAAGACTTCAAGATGCTTCGCCAGATGGTCCGCGTTCCAGAGCAGGTCCTCCGGAAAGGGGGCGGGAAAGCAGGCACGCTGCAGGGCGACCGCGTTGGGAATGTCTTCGGGTCTAAGCTGCCTGGCCGTCACCAGGAGAAGCCTAGCGTCTCCAAGATCCTCTCTAGATCATCGTCAGAATAAAACTCCACCACGATCCGGCCGCCCACCTCGCCCTTTTGCAGCTTTACGGGGCTGCCGAGGTAGGTCGAAAGGGCATCTTCCAACGCCTTCACGTTGGGGTCGATAGGCTCAGGACTCCGCGCAGCCCGTGCCGAGGGCTTGGACGACGACGGCGCCCGAGTGGCACGCTCGATGTCGCGGACGTTGAGGCCGTGCTCGAGGATACGGTCGTAAATCGCGAGCTGCTGGGCCGGGGTGTCCAGAGCGAGGAGGGCCTTGGCGTGGCCTTCGGAAATCACGCCTTCGTCCAAGCCTCGCTGGATCTGGTCTGGCAGCTTCAGGAGCCTGACCGTGTTGGCCACAGACGCACGGGCTTTTCCAACCTTGTGCGACACCTGCTCCTGGGTGAGGCTGAACTCGTCCATGAGGCGGCGGTAGGCACGCGCGCGTTCCATCGGGCCGATGTCCTCGCGCTGGACGTTCTCGATGACGGCGAGTTCCAACGAGTCCTGGTTCGTCGCCGACCGAATGATGATGGGGACCGTTCTCAGGCCCGCCATCCGCGCTGCTCGAAGCCGCCGCTCTCCGGCTATGAGCTCGTACGAGCTCTCGTTTTTCGGGCGGACAACAAGTGGTTGGAGAACGCCATGCTCGCGAATGGAGTCGGCCAACTCTTCTAGGGCCGACGCTTCGAACACGGTGCGCGGCTGGCGAGGGTTGGGCACGATCGCGTCGAGAGTGGCTTCGCGAGGCGCGCTCTCAAACTCCTCAGCGATGAGCTGGGAGAGGCCCCGGCCTAGCGCACGACGCATTCGCTAAGTACCTCGTCGACAAAGTTGAGATAGGCGCTGGCGCCTTTAGATTGAGGAAAGAGCATAAGGGCTGGCTCGCCGAAGCTGGGTGCCTCGCTGAGTCGGACGTTTCTTGGGATCACTATGCTCGACAGTTTCTCACCAAAATAGTCCTCGACTTCTTGGGCGACCTGCAGGGTCAGGCGGCTGCGCGGGTCGTGCATGGTCAGGACGACCTTGCCGATCTGAAGGTTCGGGTTGATTCTTCGCTTCACCACGTCGACCGTCTTGAGGAGCTGGCTTAGGCCCTCCAATGCGTAGAACTCGCATTGCATCGGCACCAGAATCCGCTCGACGGCGGCGAGGATGTTGATCGTAAGGAGCCCGAGGCTTGGCGGAGCGTCAATGATGATCCAGTCGTATTGGCGCTTGATCGGTTCGATCGCATCGCGGAGGATCAGCTCCTTGCCCACCGCGTTCAAGAGGATCGCCTCCGCGCCCGCAAGGTCCAGGGTGGCGGGTATCGCGTGGAGCGTGTCGGAGATGTGGATGATCGAAGGCTCGATCATGTCAAGCGTCGCGGGGCCTTCAGTGGCCGCGAGGAGGACGTTGTACAGGCTCTTCGTGGTCTCCGATTTTCCGATCCCTAGCCCAGTGGTGGCATTGCCTTGAGGATCGCAATCGATCAGAAGGGTGCGCTGATTACGGAGGGAAAGTCCGGCCGCAAGATTGACCGCCGTCGTGGTCTTACCCACTCCACCTTTTTGATTGACAACACCCCAGACCGGCATGACAGAGTAGGGACGGACGGGGCAGGTCTTATGGTGTTAAGGTCTTGAGGTATTCGGCTCTCTTTTTGTGCCCGTCGTGGGTCGACTTTTCCCCATTTCCGAGGATCCAAATACATCAACGCAGAAAAGATCTTAAGGTGCCAGGTCTTGAGGTGTCAGGCAAGAAAATTTGAGGAGTTCCTCAATACCTTAACACCCCAATACCTCAACACCGAACCAAGAAAAAAGCCCCTACCGCGTCCCTTCGGTAGAGGCTGAGGGAGAGTGCCCTGGAGAGCGGTCGCTCGCTAGCTTGTGGCACTGCGAGCTCGCACTTGCTTATTCCACATCTTTGGCATCGCGTCGCAATTCATTAGAGCGGCGGTAGAAATGCGGCGAAAATGCCGGGCTCTTCAAGCCAGTTCAGCTTTGGCTTTGACCCAGAGATCGTCCCACTCTTCCAAGTTGAGCTCTTCCAGGGGCTTTGTGGCGAGCGCTTCCATGTGCTGGAAACGGGCGGTGAAGCGGTTGAGCATCTTGCGCAAGGCTTCTTCCGGCTCCACGCCTGCCCAGCGAGCGATGTTCACGGCGGTGAAAAGAAGATCGCCGAGCTCGGCCTCGATCTTGTCTGGCTGGCCACTCTTGATAGCCTCGCGAAGCTCCAACTCCTCCTCGCGCAGTTTGTCGAAAACCGCGTCGATATCTGCCCACTCGAAGCCTGCCCGCACCGCGCGCTTGCTCACTTCAAATGCCCGGAGCAGGGAAGCCATCCCGTTGGGCACTCCGGCGAGTCGCGAGGCCGGCTTCTCGTGACCCTTTTCTTCGCTCTTAATGCGATCCCAATTGCGAAGCACCTCGTCGGCGTCTTCTACCGAGACGTCGCCAAAGACGTGCGGGTGGCGGCGGACCAGCTTGGTGCAGATCTCTCGCGCGACGCCATCGATGTCGAAAGATCCAGCGGCCTTCTTCATCCCCGCGTGGAGCACGGGTTGCAGGAGGAGGTCGCCGAGCTCTTCCTTCAGCTTGTCCTCCGAGCCGCTGTCGATGGCATCGAGCACCTCGTAAGCTTCTTCGAGCAGGTATCGCTTGAGACTCTCGTGCGTCTGCGCCCGGTCCCAAGGGCACCCGCCCGGACCGAGAAGACGGTCGACAACGGCCACCAGCTCGTACAGAGCGCCTTGGCTGGGAGAAGGCACCACAAGAATCCCTTCACCAAGACCGGCAGACGGAGCCTCCTGGAGCTTCACGCCCACACTAAGCAGCTCATCGAACGATGGATGGCCCGCATACGAGTGGTAGACGAGGGGCTGATCCAAAAGAAGGCGGCGGACGGGAGGCTCCATGACTTCCCATCCGCCGGCCGGAATTGTGACTACTTGAACCAGGGCGATTAACCGCCCGAGCTGACCAACTGGTCGTAGAGGGCCGCGAACTCCTTCTGGTTGATGACGACCTTGCTCTTGGCGCGCATGTCGTTGATCTGCTTGCCGATGTCATTCTTTTCTCGGCCTCGCTCCAACATGATTAGCCTGCGAGTAGAGATCATCATCGGCTTCGTGAGCGGTTGAAGCTTCTCGGGAAGGACATCCACGAGCTGGTATTTGACCTGGACGGTAACGCCTTTTGCGTCCCGCGTGTCGGTGACGTCGAGCCACGGTGTAGCTTGTCCAATCTTGAGCGCCGCGACCGTCGGACGAACGCTCTGGGTGAGGTACGCCACGGGCACCAAGCCGATCTCTCCACCGGTGGCCTTCGTAACGTCGACGCTCCGTGCTTTCGCCACCGCTGTGAATTCCTTGCCCGCCTTCAAATCCGCGTCGACAGCTTTTGCTTCCGCGTCGGTGTTGACCGCAATGACGCGGAGCTTCAGCAAGCGCTCGCTAGTGAACCTCTGCGGGTTCTGCTTGTAGAAGTTCTGGATCTCTTGATCCGTTACCGTGATGCCCGCGGTCTGAAGCTTGAACTTTGTCAGCTCGTATCGGATAGCGTCCTCGAGGTCCGACTGAGACTGGCCGGTAGACGCCCACTTCTCGAGATACTTGGGATCCTGACCCAACCTGAGCTGCAGCTCGTCATCGATTTCTTGCTTGCTCGGGAGCACTCCCTTGTCCTTGGCAAGCTGGTACATGATCTTCTCGCCGATCAGCTCGACGACCGTTAAGAATCCGGGCGAGGACTCGATAGCCTGCCCGCCGTACATCTTCTTGACTCCGGGCAAGAATTCCATTCGATGGTAGTACTCGGAGCCCTTGATCGGCTCTCCATTGACCGTCGCTACGACGCGGTTGGCGTCCACCTGTCCGTATGAGAACCCTGCCAGCAAAAGCCCGGCAGCAGCCATCCATGTTCTATTCAAAATTGCGTGTCCTCCCTGCATCTGTGCCCCGAATTTTGCCAGGGCTTGCCTTTCTGACGCTTGGGGTTACCCCCAGTTTGCAGCGAATTGTTCCTGGTTTGGCAATCCTTCAGGTTGTGACGAGTTGCCGAAGGTCGTCTTCGTCGACTTCTTTCTTGGTGTCCGCAAGGCGCACAAACTCTTCGTAAATTTGCTCAAAGCGGTTGTCCGTGAAGTTGAATCCTATCTCGGCCAGGCGGTGCTTGAGCCCGTGACGGCCGGATCGGGCGGTGAGAATGATCTCGCTCTTCTCCGCTCCAACCATCTTGGGATCGATGATTTCGTAGGTCGACCGCTCCTTCAAGACCCCGTCCTGATGAATGCCGCTGGAGTGAGCGTAAGCGTTGGCGCCCACGACGGCCTTATTCCGTTGTACGACCATGCCGGTCAGCCTGGAGACCATCCTAGAGGTCGGGATCAGTTCATGGGCGTCGATGCCGGTGTCGGCGTTGAATACGTCGTTCCGGATACGCAGGGCGACGGCGACCTCTTCAAGCGACGTGTTGCCCGCTCGTTCGCCTATGCCGTTGACGGTCACCTCTACTTGGCGCGCTCCTCCGAGAATGCCCGCCAAGGTGTTGGCGGTAGCCATTCCTAAGTCGTCATGACAATGGCAAGAGAAAACCGCCTTGTCGCTGTTCGGCACATTGCTGATGATGCCGCTGATGAGCTTTCGGTATTCCTCCGGCGTGGTGTAACCCGTCGTGTCCGGTACGTTGATAGTGGTCGCTCCCGCCGCGATCACGGCCTCAACGACGCGATAAACGTATTCAGGATCGGCCCGGCCCGAGTCCTCCATGAAGTACTCGATGTCGTCTGTGTACTTCTTGGCGTGCTTGACCGCCTTGACTCCGGTTTCCAGGGCTTCATCTTTGCTCATGCGGAGCTTGTGCTCAAGGTGATTTTGGGAGACGCCTAGGCCAGT
>JAXDKF010000038.1:0-5243 GCA_034667265.1 Fimbriimonadaceae bacterium | reverse complement strand
CGATTCTCCTACACTTGGATCGGGGTATCGAGCCCATTCTGGAGAGCTGCCGGCAACGGGGGGTCTATCTGCGGGATGTGGCGAGCATGTTTCAGGCGAGCGCGCCACGCGCTCTGCGTGTATCGGTAAGGTCGGCCGCTGAAAATACGCGCATTGCGGAGGCGCTGAGCCTGGCGATGGACTCGGTGCTCGCGGCCCGCTAGCCGTCGCTTAGTACAATCCAGCCGTGCAGCGATATTGGCGCATCTACCGCACGTTCTTCGTGAGCTCCTTCGCTCGGGAGCTGGAGTTTCGCGCCAACTTCATCGCCAAAGTCGGCCAGAACGTCATCTGGATCGGCTTCTTTATCCTGATCCTGCTGGTTATCTACCGCAACACGACGTCCGTAGCCGGCTGGTCTCGCGGCGACGCGTTTGTCCTAGCCGCGACCTGCTTCTTCATGAACGCGGTCTTCTCCGCATTCTTCATGTCGCTTAACGAGATCCCCGAGCAGGTGCGCCGCGGCACGCTCGATTTTGTTCTCACCAAGCCCATCGATACCCAATTCTGGATCTCGACTCGGAAATTTAACTTCGACCAGATCGGCACCGTTTTTGCGGGTTTGGTGATGATCGGGTACGGAGCGTTTACCGCCCATCTGCATCCGGGCGCCTTGCAGTGGATCGCCTACTTCGCGCTTGTTCTTTCCGCGACCGTGATCTTCTACGCATTCAATCTGATGCTGATGACCACCGGCATTTGGCTGGTGCGAGTCGACAACTTATGGGTGCTCGGTGAGACCGTCATGCAGATCGCGAGATACCCGCTGGACATTTATTCCAGCGGCTTGCGAGCCGCCCTAACGTTCGTGGTGCCGCTGGCGTTTCTGGCCACGGTGCCCGCCCGGCAGCTCGTCAGGGGATTCGATCCCGTGATGTTGGGCATTGGCGTGGTTTGGGCTATAGCTTTCTTCGTTTTGGCGCGCCTGCTCTGGCGGTTTGCGCTGAAGCACTATGGGTCAGCGAGCTCTTGAACGTAAATCGTAAATGATCGGAACGACCAACTTTATCGGCCTGTCCGGGCCATTTACCATTTACATTCGCAGGAGTCCGCTAAAAGGCCGCTTAAGCAGCCGTATGGAAGCAGAACATGGGTTCATGCATCCGTGTCCAAAGAATCAAAGACGCACTCGAGGCGGTTCGACTGCGCATGGAGAGACAGCATGGGTGCACACAAGAGCATTTTCGTCATCGCAGCGGCCGCCCTCGGTCTGCTAGCAATCGGCTGCAAGACACAGACTGACACTGCCAACAGCACTGGAGTAGCGACCCAGCCGGTCCTCAACAAGGAGCCGACAACCGCAAAGGCCGAGCGGCGCGACATCACCGGCTATAGGCTTCTGAACGGAAAGCTTTACGTTCCGCCGAACAGCCAGGCCGTCGTCTTTGCACCAAGTACAGCCCCGGTGGCTCTAATCGACGTCAAAGTGGGCGACTACGTCAAGCGGGGCCAGGTGATTGCCGACCTTGCCGTTCCCGGAGCGGACACCGCATACCAACAGGCGAAGGCGACCTACGAGGCGGCAAAGGCAGCCTACGAGTCCGCGATTGCCCAATACGAACAACCAGTTCGAGACCTCCGCAGGCAACTAGACCAGGCTCGTTCCACTGAGCGAACATTGCGGCAGCAAACCACGCCTGGCGGAGACGCTTCCGCCCTCCAGCAGGCTGTCGCAGCCAGACAGGCCCTGGAAGACCAAATAAAGATCGCCGAGGCCCAATCCAAGACGAGCGTCCTGCCCTACAAGGCCCAGCTCGACCAAGCACGTACTGCCCTGGAGGCAGCTCGCGCGGCCAGAAAGCAGGCCGAGGTTGTCGCTCCGATCAGCGGCCACGTGCTGTCGATCGATGTCAGGTCGGGTGAGGAAGTTGGGCCCAACAAACCAGTGGCTCATCTCGCCGATCTGGCCGCCCTCGAGATAAAAGCCACGGTTGACCCCGACGACGCACCGTTCGTGAAAAAGGGCACTCCCGTCGTGATCCTCTTCGAAGGCTTTCCGGATCGAAAATTCGAAGGACGCGTGACCAAGGTCGATACCTTGCCCGCCGACGCGGACGGCCGGGTGCGCTACGAATCGACAATCGACTTCAAGAACACCGACGGCCTGATTAAGCCAGGCACGCCAGTCCACTCGGTCGGTGTCGTCGCCGGACAGCGCAAAGGAGTTGTGGCGGTTCCCATCGACGCGGTGGACAAGGACAGCACGGGTAAGCCGATCGTGAAAGTGATGGAGAACGACAATTGGAAGCCGGTCGTCGTCGAGCTTGGGATGAGCGACGGATACTTCGTTGAAGTCAAGTCCGGCGTGAAGGAAGGCGACTCCGTCCAAGTCGTTCCTGGCCAGGGCCAATGGCTGGTCGGCACTCCATTGATAAGGGGCTGAGCCGATTCGGGGCCGGTGCGCTCACGTGCACCGGCCCTCTTTGTTGTTTCAGCCCCCCTTCGGCACTTTGTATTGCTCCACATGCTTCAGGCAGCACGCGCGAACCCGGGCACGGATGCGGTTGATGTAGGCGGCACGCTCCGTGACGCCTACAGCCCCTCGCGCATCGAGCAGGTTGAACACGTGCGAGCACTTTAGGGCGAGGTCAAACGCGGGATAGACGAGTGCAAGAGGGGTGTTGGGTGTTGGGTGTTGGGTGTTGGTGCCGGATGAATTTGGATTTTGGATTTTGGATTTTGGATTCTCGAGGTCCTGCTCCATCAGTTCCGAGTTCCGCGTTCCGAGCTCTGAGTTCGTCGTAAGGATTCCCTGCTCCTCGTCCCAATGCACTGGCGTGTCGATCGCCCTCTTCGACTCGGCCTCATACATGTCGAAGAGCTGGAAGAGCAGCTCGGTGGACGCAACCTCGAAGTTGTAGACGTTGTCCTGCATCTCGAGCTGATAGTTGACGTCCTTGTAGCTGAGAGTCTCGTTCCACATGAGGTCGGTCCAGAAGGACGCCTTGTCGTCCAGCATGAGGCACAAGCGCTCGGGACCGTAAGTGATCTCCGCGCAGACGGGGTTGCACTCGATCCCGCCCATCTGTTGGAAAAATGTGAACTGAGTGATCTCGGCGCCGTTCAGCCAGATCTCCCACCCGACGCCGCTCGCGCCCAGCGATGGCGACTCCCAATCATCCTCGACCAGACGCACGTCGTTCTTCGTCGTGTTAAAGCCGAGCGCGTCTAGCGAACCCATGTAGAGATCCACCACATTGTCCGGCGAGGGCTTGAGAAGCACTTGATATTGGTAGTAGCGCTGGCTGCGCATGGGATTGCGCGTGTACCGGCCATCGGCGGGTCGTCTCGAGGGCTGAACGTAAGCGACGTTCCACGGATTCGGCCCGAGCGAGCCTAAGGCGGTGGCGGGATGCATGGTCCCAGCGCCAACCTCCATGTCGTACGGCTGGAGTATCGCGCAGCCCTGCGCGGCCCAATAGTCGTCGAGACGGCGGATGAGCTCCTGGAATGTCATGGACGGTGCGGGAGGTTACCTTTCGGGAGATTGCTGGGTCCTTGGTCCGGGAGGGCGCCCCTCCCACATGAAATCGTGTAACTCTAACCGAGAGGTGGAGATATGCATTGGAAGTTGATCGGATTGGCAGGACTGCTTAGCAGCGTTGGCTGCATGGACATGAACCTAAGCTTCGGCGACGGCATTCGGGGATCAGGGAAGGTGGCCACGGTTTCGCGAAACGTGTCCGGCTTTAGCAAGATCGATACGCAGGGAGCTTACGACGTCGACGTAGTCGTGGGGCCGAAAGCTAGTCTCAAGATCACGGGCGACGATAATCTCCTGCCTCTGGTCGAAACTCGGGTCGAGCAGGGCACGCTTGTGCTCACTTCCAAGAAGAACCTCAATCCTCGAAAGTCTTTGAAGGTGACCATTACGACTCCCTCGCTTGAATCATTCATGCTCAAGGGTGCCGGCGACGTGGACATCAAGGGCATCGAGGGCAACGACTTTTCTCTGAGCCTTTTCGGCGCTGGCGATCTTCGCGCGAGCGGCACGGTACGAAACCTGAACGCAACCCTCAAAGGCGCGGGCGATATGAATCTCTTTGGCCTTCGCGCTGAGAACGCGGTCGCAGAGCTGAGCGGCGCGGGCGACGTGTCCGTCTATGCGACCAAGTACCTCAAGGCGAGAGTTTCCGGTGTTGGCGACCTCCGCTACAAAGGCCATCCGGAGAAGGTCGAGAAATCTTCGTCGGGTGTCGGCGATATCCACGAAGCCGACTAGGCAACCACAGGCTGAATCAGCGGACGAACGGCCAGGAAGGCTCGCACTACCAGCGGGTCGAACTGGCCGCCGCTTTCTTTTTCCAGCTCTTCGACTGCCTGTTCTTCCGTAAGCGGCTCACGGCCAAGGCTGAGAAACGTCATCGCATCGTAAGCTTCGCCAACGGCAATGATGCGTGCAAACAGCGGGATGGCCTCGCCGGCCAGCCCATCGGGATAGCCGCCGCCATCCCACCTCTCGTGATGGTGGCGGATCGCTGGGATGCAGGGGCGCAGCCACTCGATGGCATCGACGAGAGCTTCCGCAAGCGTGACGTGCGCTTGCATCTTGGAGCGTTCCTCTGTCGTGAGGGAGCCGATCTTTAAGAGGGGCCCAGGGTCCAGGGATGCCTTGCCCACGTCGTGCAGCGTGGCCGCGCATCGAAGCTGAAAGAGGGCCTCGCCCCGAATCTCCATTTGGTGACCGGTGGCCGTAGCGTAAACAGCAACCCGATCGGCGTGCGCTTTCTCCCCGGGCACGCGCTTTTCGAGCGCCTCCAGAAACGAGCGGAGCTGGTCATTCCGCTCTTCCATGCCGGGCGCGCTTCGAGTCACAGGCTTCTGAGCACCTGCGCCACGATCTTTGCTTCCCCTGGCTCGAGGGTTCTTGGATCGAGCCAGACCTTGCCGTCCTCGATTCTCCCGATGATGGGCGGGTCGCCTTTCCGGAGCCGCTTTGTGAGGTCGCTTGGGTTATCGGACGGTAGGGCGACTCGCCACGTCGGCAACTCCGCGCCTGGCGCTGAGCCGCCGCCGATCTCGGTTGAGCCTTTCTCCACCACTGCCCCTTTGTAAGATTTCGCCAAGGTCCTTGCGAGAGTGCGGATTTCCTCCACGGAACGGCTGATGTACCGCAGAGTAGGGATCTCTAACTCGCGGCCCTCGGCATAGAGCTGGAGGGTGGCTTGCAGTGCCGCGAGGGTCAGCTTGTCGACGCGCACCGC
>JAXDKF010000037.1:0-4219 GCA_034667265.1 Fimbriimonadaceae bacterium | reverse complement strand
CGATCGAGCTAAAGGATATTCACCTTTACTATTCGGGCACTGACATCGTGGTGGATATCAAGGGCCGCTCTTGGGCACGCATTCCTTTCGCAAAGTTTGGCCGCATGCACTATCTGGCACTCAACGGCAGCGGCTTATCGGTTAACAACTCTTAACAAACGGGAAACACTAAGGGAAATGGAAGGGCTCGGCAAACGCTGGGCCTTTTCTGTTGGTTGTGCAAAGGCGCGAGGGGAACCCTCGATCAACGACTAACGATCAACGGACTTAATGCTCGCTGAGTCGATCGGCAACCGCGCGGCGCAGCATCGCGTCCGCGATCTCCTCGCCTGTGGGGTTGTAGGTCCCCGCTTCGATGCGAGCTTTCAGCTCTGCGACCATGGCTTCGCGATCTGGCATTGCTAGCACGTCCTTCGTCACCTGCGCGATCACCTCTTCGTTCTCACGCTTGAGCTCGGAGACCTTCTCGTGCCGGATGATGTCTTCGACAACGGAGTACTCCCCGCTCAGGATCTTCTTAATCTCGGTGTCAGATATTCGCAATTGCCGCCTCTGGTCCTTCGACTACTACGCATTGTAGTTTGATCTTGTGTCTGGAAAACCTGAAAAAGTTGCTGTACCTGCCGCAACCCTCGTTCGGGAAGTCGTCGAGCCATGAGCCACGAGCCACGAGCCAGGTTACGAGTAGACTCGCCCCATGCCACGCCGAGGAGTGGACGAGTGGTTCTGGACCGTCGGCGACCTGCAGAGAATTCAGGGCGAAATGCTTCGCACCCGGCCAGCTGTGGCGTCCGGCAACTGCTGGGAGCCTCGAGTGGACCTTATCGAGGATGAGCGGCGGTTCATCATCAAGGCAGAGATCGCGGGGGTTCGCGGCGAAGAGATCCAGCTCCTTTACATTCCCGAGCGGCACAGCATTCTGATTAAAGGGTTTCGGCAGGACGAGGATGGCCAGATTCAGGGTAGAAGGTTCCATCAGATGGAAATTCCCTCGGGCGACTTCGCGCGGGAGGTCAACCTGCCGGACATCCAGATCGACGCCCAAAGCATGAGAGCCCAATACCGCAACGGCTTTCTGCTTGTCATGATCCCCAAGGCGGACGGCGTCGTCGTAACAACGACCATCACGATTGAAGGTCCATAAATGCCAGAGGTAAAGCTCCCAGTCGAGGAAGAAGAAGATCAGCTACAGGCGCTGCAAGGCGAGCCGATCATTCAAGACGAAGGCGAGGGAGACCACCGGCCGGTAGTTCCGGACGTGATCAATATCCTGCCTCTGCGGGATTCCGTGATCTACCCCATGCTCATCGCGCCGCTCAGCGTTGCGCGCGAGTCGAGCGTGCAGCTCATCGATGAGAGCGTCACCGGAAACAACCGCGTTATTGGCGTAATCGCCCAGCGGCGGCCGCAAGACGAGTCGCCAAGCTTCGACGACGTTTACGAATACGGCTGCGCGGTGATCATCCGCACGCTCGTGAAGATGCCCGATGCGGTGCGCCTGATCGTCCAGGGCGTCTCGCGCTTTCGAATTCTTGAGCACATCCACGAGACCCCGTACCTGCGGGCGAAGATCGAGGTTATCGAAGACCCGCCCATCCCTGTGGAGAAGGCTGAGGAAGTGGAGGCGCTTCGACGGTCCGTGGCCGCTCTGTTCGAGCAGGCAATCCGGCTGTCTCCGCAGCTCCCTGACGAGCTTCGGACCCTCACTCAAGCCGTTCAAGAAACCAACGTTATGGCCGACCTTGTCGCGGCACACATGACGTTCGGGGTCGAAGAGAAACAGAAGATCTTAGAGACCGTGGACGTCGAGGCGCGCCTCAGGCTTCTACTGGAACTGCTTAGCAGAGAGGTCAGGGTCCTCGAGCTGACATCGAAGGTTCAATCGGAAGTCAACACGGAGCTCACCCGCACCCAGCGCGAGTACTACCTTCGCGAACAGCTCAAAGCGATCCAGCGCGAGCTGGGCGAGTCGGACGACCGCGGCGAAGAGCTTGAGGACCTCCGAGAAAAGATCGACCAATCGGGCATGCCCGAAGAAGCGCTCCGCGAAGTGAATCGCGAGTACGACCGTCTTCGCCGCATGAACCCCGGATCGCCGGAATACACGGTGGCTCGGACCTACATCGATTGGATGCTCGCGTTGCCCTGGAACTCAGCCACCGAAGACAACCTCGAGCTGAAGCAAGTTAAGCGGGTGCTCGACGCGGATCATTCGGGACTCGAAAAGATCAAGGAACGGATCATCGAATTTCTCGCCGTCCGAAAGGTGAAGAAGGAAGGGCGCATACGGCAGCCGATCCTATGCTTCGTCGGTCCTCCTGGCGTTGGCAAGACGTCGCTTGGCCGGTCGATCGCGCACGCCCTTGGCCGAAAATTCGGCCGCATCTCCCTTGGCGGCATGCGGGACGAGGCGGAGATCCGTGGTCATCGGCGCACGTACATTGGCGCGTTACCTGGCCAGATCATCCAGAGTCTTCGTCGCGCCGGCTCCAATAATCCCGTTCTCATGCTCGATGAGATCGACAAGCTTGGCAACGACTTCAGGGGCGATCCGTCTTCCGCGCTTCTCGAGGTGCTCGACCCCGAACAGAACATCAACTTCCGCGACCACTATATCGACGCTCCGATGGATCTGAGCAGGGTGTTCTTTATCACGACAGCCAATCGTCTCGACACAATTCCTCCTCCGCTTCTAGACCGGATGGAAGTGATCGAGCTCGGCGGATATACGGAAGAAGAAAAGATCGAAATCGCCGAGAAGCACCTCATCCCCAAACAGGTCGAGGAGCACGGTCTCACGAAGGATCAAATTGCGTTCCGGCGGGATTCTCTGAAACGCTTGATCCGCAATTACACGCGTGAAGCAGGTGTGCGAAATCTCGAGCGCGAGATCGGCAGCCTGGTTCGTAAAGCGACTCGGCTCTTTGCCGAAGGCCGCGAAGAGAAAGTAGTGGTCGGCGCGAAGTTTCTCGAGGAAGCCCTAGGCGCGCCTCGTTTCCTGAGGGAAGAAGTCCTCGAGCGGGAGTTGGGGGCCGGTACGGCCGTGGGCCTTGCTTGGACACCTGTTGGAGGGGACGTGCTCTTCGTCGAGTCCGCTCGGATGTTGAGTAATAAGACCAATCTGATTCTTACGGGCCAGCTTGGCGACGTGATGAAGGAGAGCGCCACCGCCGCTCTCACGTACCTTCGCAGCCACGCAAAGAAGATCGGCATCGACCCTAAGGACTTCGAGAAGTACGAGATCCACATCCACGTTCCGGCAGGCGCGGTGCCTAAAGACGGACCCAGCGCGGGCGTGACCATGCTGACCGCGTTGACTTCGCTTTTCACCAACCGGCGCGTAAAGTCCCGGCTTGCCATGACGGGCGAGCTCACACTCAGCGGCCAGGTCATGCCGGTGGGCGGGATCAAAGAGAAGGCTCTGGCCGCTTATCGGGCGGGGGTCGAGACCCTCTTGTTGCCAGACCAGAACGAGAAAGATTTCAAGGAAGACGTACCGGAAGAAATACGAGGAAAACTAACCGTCCACTTCGTTAAAAATGCTGACCAGGTACTCCGCTACGCTCTCGAGAAGAATCCCACACCCAATATTGACGATGCACCGTTAAGGAAACCCGAACCTATCCCGACATAAAGTAGCAGAGGGATCGGGGAATGTTTACGGCTGTCACACCTTTGCGCGGCATCGTCGCGGGCTTACTGGTCACCTTGGCCGTCTCTGGGTCTGCCCAAGGCAGCCCTTACCGCCTAATCCAAGAAACTTACTTTAACGGTGGGTCGGGCCAGCGCGGAATGCGCCACAACGCCGATTGGAGCGAGCTCAAGTTCGATCTTAACCGCCATTGGCACGCCGTCTATAGCGAGAACCAATACGGCGGCGAGATCGAAACGGACGAGGCTTACCTACAGTTCGAGAATGCCTCCTCTTCACTTCGCCTAGGCCGCACTCGCTCAGGATTTGGATTCGGGTCCTGGTCGGACCTTTGGTACAGCCCGGTGGTCAGCGCGCCGATCTGCCGCTTTATGCCTCTCGCCGATGGCATGGGCCTTATGGACGCGGGCTCAGGCGCAGAGCTAACCATCTGGAAAGGCGACGTGCAGGCTGAGCTCGGAATCCTGGACCGCGAGCTGGGAGAGCATGAAACCATGCCCCGACACATGGACCAGTTGCGTGGCCGCCTCCAAGTTCACAAGGGCGATCTGATTGTTGGTTTCAATG
>JAXDKF010000036.1:0-4319 GCA_034667265.1 Fimbriimonadaceae bacterium | reverse complement strand
TAGAAGCCAGAGATCCGTATCATCGAGTTGGGCTGGTTTTGCCGGAGCAGGCCCGTCTAGGTTCATCAACACGAACCGGGTTGCGTTCCAGATCTTGTTGCAGAAGTTGCGCGCGTCCTCCGTCTTCTTCTCCGAATAGCGGATGTCCTGGTTGGCGCCCGTCTGCGACATCAGGGTGTAGCGCAGAGCGTCGGCGCCTACCTTCTCGATGATGGCCATGGGGTCCACGCCAGTGCCCAGGCTCTTGCTCATTCGCCGGCCCTGCTCATTGAGCACCGTGGCGTAGATCATCACTTCACTAAACGGCTTCAAGCCCATCTGGTCGAATCCCATCATCATCATGCGTGCGACCCAGAGGTTGATGATGTTGCGATCGGTGATCAACACATCGGTTGGATATCGCTCCCCTAAATCGTTAGTTTTGTCTGGCCAACCCAATGTTGCGAAGGGCCAGAGACCGCTGCTAAACCAAGTGTCAAGTACATCATCGTCTTGGCGCACGATCTTGTGGGGCTTGGCCTGCTTTTCAGCCTCTTCCCAACTCATTGACGCGTACGCTTGCCCTTCCTCGTCGTAGTAGACAGGGATCCGGTGCCCCCACCAAAGTTGGCGGCTAATACACCAATCGCGGATGTTGCGCATCCAGTCAAGGAAGATCTCGTTGTAGCGTTCGGGAAAGAGGCGCACGCCGCCGACTTCGACCGCGATGATGGCGGCATCCGCCAGCTCTTTCTGCTTCACGAACCACTGTTCGGAAAGGAGCGGCTCGACGACTTCGCCGCTCCGCTCGCTCACGATTATCGGAATATCGTAGTCGTCGACCTTCTCGAGGTAATCCTGCGCCTCGAGGTCCGCGACGATACGCTTCCGGGCCTCGTTGCGATCCAAGCCCGCATAGGGGCCGCCTTCCGCCGTGATCTTTCCATCCTCTGTGAGCAGAACCGGCATAGCAAGGCTGTGCCGCACGCCAACTTCGTAGTCGTTAGGGTCGTGGGCCGGGGTGATCTTCACGGCGCCGCTTCCGAACGCGGGATCGGGATAGATGTCGCTGATGAGCGGGATCTCGCGGTTGAGCAGCGGCAAGAGGAGCGTTTTGCCTACCAAATCGGAATATCGGGCGTCAGACGGATGCACGGCCACGGCGACATCCGCCAGCATCGTCTCCGGCCGAGTCGTGGCGATGATGACGTGCCCGCTCGCGTCTGCGAACGGATATCGGATGTAGTACAGCTTCCCACGAACCGTTTTGCGCTCGGTTTCGATGTCCGAAACGCTTGTTTTGAGTACGGGATCCCAGTTCACCACGCGCTTGCCGCGGTAGATCAAGCCCCGGTTGAACCAGTCGATGAATACCGTCTGGACCGCTTTGACATACAGGGGATCGAGCGTAAATCGCAGTCGAGACCAGTCAAAAGCGCATCCTAGAGCGCGGAGCTGGGTAAGGATCGTGTCGCCGCTCTCCTTCCGCCATTCCCAAACGCGTTCGGTGAACTTCTCCCGGCCCAACTGGGCTCCGCTCGTTCCTTCCTTCCGGAGATTCTTCTCAACGACGCTTTGAGTGGCGATTCCCGCGTGATCCTCGCCAGGAAGAACTAAAACGCTACAGCCCTTGAGCCTGGCCAGCCTGCCATAAGCGTCCTGCAGAGGATAGCAGAGCGCGTGCCCCATGTGCAGCGAGCCCGTGATGTTCGGCGGAGGGATGGTGATCGTGTATTTACGCTTCAGGGGATCCGGATCGGGCTGGAATAGTCCCGCTTCTTCCCACTTCGCATACCACTTACGTTCAACCTGGGACGCGTCGTAACGCGTAGACAACTCCGTACTCATAGAAGCCTCCCTTTCCTGTCATGAAAGTCAGAGGGAGTCTACCGGCAGTAGCGCTGTTCCACATGGAACAGTCAGGAGGGCTTGCCCAGAGTGAAAAGGGAGCGGATGACCTCGTCGATGTCCACTTCCTCGATGGAAACGTCCGTGACTTGAAACTTGCCGAGAACGGCGGCCGTGACCGGCGCGACCTCAGATCGCGGTACCTCAAGGACTGCCACATTTGCGTCGTGCGAGATAGGATTGCCGAATGCCGCGAGCTCGCCTGCCTCAACGGGATGCTCGAAGGTGAGCCTGAGCCTACGCTTGTCGCTGAACCGCCGGCTGAGCGTGTCGAGCGTCCCGTCAAAGATGAGGCTCCCGTGATCGATGACCACGATCCGTTCGCAAAGCTCCTGGACGTCCTGCATGTAGTGGCTGGTTAGGAGAAGCGTGCAGTTGTCCTCGTCGTGAAGTTCTTTGAGGAAGTCCCGGATTCGCTTCTGGCTAACGACGTCGAGCCCGATGGTCGGCTCGTCCAGGAAAACCACTCGCGGGGAGTGCAGCAGCGCCGCGACCAGCTCGCACTTCATCCGTTCGCCAAGACTCAACTTTCGTACTTGTGTGTTGATCTTGTCCGTGATCTGGAGAGCTTCCACCAAGTGATCCACCCGGCGTTTGAACTTGGCGTCGTCGACTTCATACAGCTCCTTCAGAACCACGAAGCTATCCCAAGCAGGCAAATCCCACCAAAGCTGCTGCTTGTTGCCCATGACAAGCGAGATCTGGCGCAACATCTCAGGCTTGCGCTCGTTGGGGATGAAGCCCAACACCGCCGCCCTTCCACTTGTCGGATACAGAATTCCGCTCAGCATCTTGAGCGTCGTCGTTTTGCCAGCGCCGTTCGGGCCGAGAAAGCCCACAAGCTCGCCTTGTTCAACGGAGAGAGAAATGCCCTTGACAGCCTCGACCTCAGTCTTCTCGCGCGTGAACAGGCTCTTCACGGCGCCGAGAATGCCGGGCGATTTTTTGTGTGAGACGTAGGTCTTACGGAGGTCGACCGTCTCGATGGCGGCCATTGAACTGAGGTTACCTGCTGAAGTGCGGGGGCCAAGTGAGCATCAAAAAGAGAGCCTGCGCAGGCGCCACCAACAGAAGAGAATCGATCCTGTCTAAGATCCCGCCGTGTCCCGGCAAGAGAGCGCCCGTGTCCTTTAGGCCCGCCAAGCGCTTCAAGCTGCTTTCATAGAGATCGCCCACTTGACCTAGCACTCCAGCAATCAGTCCACAGCCCACAGCAATAGCGGGTGGTACACCAATCAGAACGCCGACTCCGTACGCGGCTCCAAGGCACCCAATCAGGTTCGCGATTCCACCTTCCACCGTCTTCTTGGGTGAGATCTTCGGTGCTAAGAGATGTTTCCCGAAGCTCCTGCCGATGAAGTACGCCAATGTATCTCCGACCCAAAGCGGAAGGACCACGAGGAGCAAGGGGGTCTTCCACCACCACATGTAACCGGCGGGTGTGTACAGCACCTGCAACACGCCCAGAGATACAAGCGGGCTGACGCACCAAAGGGAAGCGGTCTCCAGGAGAAGCCACTTCTTGCGGCGGAGCCAAAGAGGCGCGACGATGCAGCCGAGGAGAGTGAGACCAAAGAGCTGGGCGAGCGGAATCCAGCTCGGCGCCAAGAGAGCATAGGCCGCGTAACCCGCAAGCACGAGAAGAGGAACGATCGGGAACCGCCAGGACTGCGCACCACCAAGAGCGGAGAGCTCCTTATAGGAAGCGCCGGCAACAAGCGCAGCCAAGCCAAAGATCGGAAGGGGTTGTGCGCTCACCAAGACCCCTATTACTAAAGGGATCAAGATGAGCGCGGTTAAGACTCTAGCTCTCACTCAGGGGTTTCAGCGCCGTCGGGCTTATGGCCCGTTAGCTTCAAGGCAACCTGCACGCGGTTCTCGCAATTCAGCTTGCGCATGATCACGCTGACGAGATTCTTGACGCTCTGCTCCTGAAGGCCGGCGGCCTGGGCGATGCTCCGGTTGGAGAGCCCCCGAGCGACGAGCATGGCAACGTCGTACTCCCGTTTCGTGAGATTGAAGGATCCGTATCGCCGGCGGCCCTCGCGGACATAACGGCCGCGGGTCCTGCCCTCTTCCCGGTACTCGCGCAACGCCGAGAACAGCTCCTCCGCGTCTCCGGAGAGCGCGAACTCTCGATCGAATTCGAAATCGCTCAGCCCTTTCGGTCGGACGTCGTTGGCGATCAGAACGGTCTTGAAGTCTCCGTAAGTACGCGCTCCGGATAGGAAACTTAGATCGGTACGATCGATCGCTTCAGAATGAATCACGATCACGTCGGCACCGCCATCCTTAGCCAGAGCGATGCAGGATCGGATGTCCGGGGAGGTGCCCACGACCGTGAACCCACCCCGCTGGCTCAGGAGACTCGCGATGGCCTCGCAAAGAAGCCCCTCCTTACAGCACACTGCTACTCGCATAATTTTTTACCC
>JAXDKF010000035.1:0-7436 GCA_034667265.1 Fimbriimonadaceae bacterium | reverse complement strand
TCACGGAGCAGATCGACGCGCTGCGCATGCTCTCCGTGCATCCAACCAACTACCTCGTGATCCCGCGGTTGGTGGCGGGCGTGCTGATGTTGCCCGTGTTGGGACTGGTCTGCATGTACGCAGGTATTTTTGGGGGCGGCCTCGTCGCCTATGCGGGCGGGGTGCCGACCGCAACGTTTCTCAGCTCGATCCAACGCTTTTCCGAGCCCTGGGACTTTGTAGGCGGTCTGATCAAGACGCCGGTGTTCGGAATAATCGTGGCGATCGTCGCCTGCCAGCAGGGTTTACGGACCAAGAACGGAGCGGTGGGTGTTGGCCGGGCCACGACTAACGCCGTCGTGATCTCGATGGTGCTCGTGTACGTCGCCAACTTCTTTCTGGCGAGGGTGCTCTACCAATAGCAGCTCAAAGAGGCAGATGGCCGACGGGACCTCGGCGAAGGATGTGGGCCTCGCAAGAGCACAACGCGCGCATAAAAAAGCGAAACAGGGGCAGCTTCGCCACCCCTGTTAAAGTCCGATATTTGCTTACCAGAACATTGTGACGATGACTTGCACCGCGCTGCTTGCATTGCCGGCAACGCGCAATCGCGTGGGGTTGTTCGAGCCATCCGCCATGCCTTGGATCGTGCTGCTAGCGCCGAAGCCGACCAAGAGCATATTGGATCCGACGTTGCCGCTATTGATCCAGCCGCTGCTGAGCGATGAATCTCCGCCGCCGCCACCGCCCGTCGATTGGTTCGAGTTGATTCCGTTCCAGTACAGCAGGCCGTACGTGCCGAACGCATAACCCAGCGTCATGCTGGCGATCGCTCGTGAGTTCTCGGTGGTCTGCTGGGCCATTAAGAAAACCGGGCCAGCGGTGGAAGGCACAGCGAAACTCGCCGAAGCGCCGCCTGCAGCCACGTTGTATGTAGTGCGCGAAGCGTTCGGAACCGTGGTCGTAGCGTACGCCTTCTGCACGGTCACGATAGCAAGCGTAGCAATGAATCCGGCCGCCAGGACAGCAACCGGTTTAACAAAATTCGTTCTCATTCGAGAACCTCCTCTCCATTCAAGTTCCTGCCGCCCGAAGTCACCCTCGGGCCTCGCAAGATCACATCATTGTAACGTGTCAACAGCAAATATCTTTGAAAACACTGGGTTATTCGACACGGGCGGACAAAAGCCCGGCAAAAAAGCATAGAGGCGGCGCAACCGCCGCCCCCATTAAGACCGGTGTCTTACCACATCATGACGATTACTGCCGTTTTGACTCCGCCGCTGGTGTTCCGCACAGCAAGACGACTGGGCGCGCCAGCACCGTCGAGGACGCTGACAAGATCGACGGTGGTGCTGTAGCCAAAATCCAGCACCACTGTGCCGCCCGAACTCGTCCAACCGTTGTTGACGCCTCCATCTCCGGGACCGCCGTTCAGACCGGCTTGGTCGCTGTTCACGCCGCTCCAAGACATGAGCGAGCTTGAGCCACCCGAGAAGGTCAACGCGGTGAAGCCGGTCGACCGGTAGCCCACAGTAGTAGACGTTGCGGTGATCGAGACGGGATTACCCGTCGTCGGCACGGCAAAGCTGGGCGTGGCGCTCGACGCGGCGACGGTGTACGTGGTTCGCGAAGCGTTTGGAACGGTAGTCGTAGCGTACGCCTTCTGCACGGTCACGATAGCAAGCGTAGCAACGAGTCCAGCCGCCAGGACAGCGACAGGCTTAGCAAAATTTGTTCTCATTTGAGAACCTCCTCTCCATTCAAGTTCCTGCCGCGCGACGTGTCTCCCTCGAACGTGCAAGATCGGATCATTGTAACCCGTCAAGAGCAATTTCTTATCAAGCAGAGTGTTATTCGACACTCCCGGACGAAAACCCTGGCAAAAGCATAAGGGGCGGCCCTTGGGCCACCCCTTTCTGGCCGGGCATTCATGCCCGGCTTGAACTGCTAGACCTGGCTTACCAGACCTGCATGACGACGACCGTTTTGGTCGAGGTCGAGCTGTTGTGAATGTGGAAGCTGGTGACTCCCGAGGTCGCAAGCTGGGTGGTCGCGTTCCAACCCGTGTTGAACATCGTCACGCCCGCTCCAGTCGTGAAGCTGCTCACGACTGCCGTGCTGGGACCCGCGCTAAGGGCAACCCATTGCATAAGCGCTGGGGATGCCGTTGCAGACAGGATCGTGGCACTGGACGTGCCACGGAAGCCCACGTCGACTTGGGTCGCGGCCAACATCACCGGCGAGTTAATGGCAGCGACGCCGATGGTAACCGAGTTCCCGCCCCCGGGCGAGCTCAAGGTGGTCTTGCTCGCGTTTGCGACGGTCGTTGTAGCGTAGGCCTTCTGAACGGTCACGGCGGCCAGCGTAGCGATGAATCCGGCGGCCAAAAAGGCTGCCGGCTTAGCGTAATTCCGATTCATGTGCGAATCTCCTCTCCAGGATGAAATCTCTCTGACCGGCCAGGCAAAAATGCAGAACAAGTCGGGGAGTTAGCGCAAGTATAGCGCGTTTTCAGTCAAATTACGACAGCACCATCAAAACCCAATTAACCAAGAGAAATGGGCGGCTATTCAGCCGCCCATTTGTTTCAGCGTGGACTCAGGCGGCCGAATCGACGGCCTCTCAGATTATTGTGGACTTACCACATCATGACGACGACGTTGGTCACCGTAAGACCGCCGCTGTTTCGGATCTGCAAGCGGCTCGCGTTGCCCGCACCGTCAAGAACGCTCTCGAGCGCCGCCGTGCCGCCCCAGCCGTGATCGAGAACGACAATGTTGCCGTTGTTCGTGTAGCCGGATCTCAGAGCCGAGTCTCCGCCACCGTCGTACCCGGTGCTCTGAGCGCTGTCGATACCGTCCCAGAACAGCAGGGGGCTGCTGCCGCCCGAGTACATCAGCACGGTCTGCCCGATGGATCGGTAGCCAAGCGTGGTCTGGTTGGCCATGACCGAGACCGGGTTGCCCGTCGTCGGGATCGCGAAGCTAGGGGTTACGGCCCCAGACGCAATCGTGTAAGTCGTTCTAGAAGCGTTCGGGACCGTCGTGGTCGCGTATGCCTTCTGAACGGTGACCGCTGCCAAAGTAGCAATAAGGCCTGCAGCCAAGAAGGCGGCCGGCTTAGTAAATTTTGTATTCATTCGTAGATTCTCCTCTCCAGGATTCATGTGCTCAGGATGGACCGTGCACGCAGAGTCTAGCCAGAGCCATTCAAGCATACTGCGATTTTCGGCAAATAAGCCAAAATCCGAAAAAGCAAAAATAAATATAGAACTGGGCGGCTTTTAGCCGCCCAGTTATTTGTAACAGTATCCGGGGCGTGTCGTTACCAGATCATGTCAAGTGCGAACTGGATCGGGGCACCGGAGCTGTTGCGAACGGCGAGCCGCGACGGATTGCCCGCACCATCGAGCACGCTGATGAGCGCACAGGAAGCACCCCAGCCAAAGTCCAGAAGGACTGACCCGCCGGCGCTTGTGTAGCCGCTGTTAAGGGCCGAATCCCCTCCTCCTCCGTTGCCGGTGGTCTGCGCACTGTCGACACCGCTCCATGACAGGAGCTCAGGGTTGGTAGGGGCGTAAGCCAACGTCGTGCTGCCCGTGGACCTGTTGCCGACGGAAAGCTGGGTTGCGAGAACGAGAACCGGGGCGCCGTTGGTGGGCACCGCGAAACTCACCCCGGTCGAGTTACCCGGGAGCGTAACGATCATTCGGGTTGCGTTCGGGACCGTGGTGGTCGCGTACGCCTTCTGAACGGTAACGATGGCCAAAGTGGCCACAAGGCCGGCAGCCAGCAATGCTGCGGGCTTAGCAAAGTTGCTATGCATATTTGATTCTCCTCTCCAAAGGGATAAACGTTTGCCAGCACACTCTCGGAGATGCTGGGTCAATGCAAGTATACAGAGAATACGGCAAATTAACCAAGGCTCGGCTGTCTAACCCACACCAGGTGTAACTCGCAGGAAGCGATTATCGCCGTGCCTGGCTTATAATTGAGTTCGAACCACTTATGAAGCCTGATCCCTTATTTACGATTTGCATGGCCATCGCGGCATTGCCGGCCCTTGTGCTGATCTACATGGCCATCCGCTCTCGCACCCTGATGCCCCTGGTTGGCGCCGCGATGTGGCTCTGCTTGGCTGCTGGCCTAGGCTTCCAGGCCTTTTCGCCCAACCTTCCCGTCGATACAAACGGAAAGGGCGCGTTCATCTTCACGCCGGAGCAGGCAGCCGCCGAGCCCGCATCGATCACCGTGAAGCGCGAAAAGAATATGAAGGCCTTATCCGCGCTGTTCGTGGTGATCGGAGCTGTGGGATTGTTCCTGTACTACAAGCCGCTTTTCATGAAGCCCGCCGCCGCTCCCACGAGTGCCCCAGAAGCTCCGCAGGCCTGACGCTCAGCGCTCGTCTTTGGTGTGGCTGCTCTTCACGACGATGCGGATCGGCGTGCCTTCCAGCGGATAAACCGCGCGGATCTGGTTCATCAGATACCGGATGTAGGAGAAGTGCACGAGGTCTCTGTCGTTCACGAAGATCGCGAACGTAGGCGGTCGGGTCGAGACCTGGGTTGCGTAATAGACCTTCAGCGGGCGGCCCTTTGTCGAGTACGGCCTCGTGTAGACCGCTTCCTGGATTAGGCGATTGAGCGGTCCCGTAGCGATTCGGAAGCTGTAGCTCTCGACCGCTCTTAAGACCAGCTCGAGGGCAGGCTCGAGCCCGGCGCTTTCCTTGGCACTCGTGAAACAGACCGGTGCGTAACCGATCTCCGGCAGCTCGTTATGGATGATCTTGGCGAAATCCTTCTTGAGCGGGCTCGGCGTGCGAGGTTGACCATCGGGCGGCTCTTTGAGATCCCACTTGTTCACGGCCAAAACACAAGCTCGTCCGGCATCGTGGGCGATCTTCGCAACCCGCTTGTCTCCGTCTGTGAGCCCTTCCGTGCCGTCGATCACCACCATGGCGCAGTCCGCCCGCTCGATCGCGCGCGTCGCGCGATCGACCATGTAGTACTCGACGGTGCCCTGGATCTTTCCGCGCCTGCGGATGCCGGCTGTGTCGATGAGGCGGAACCGCTCTCCTTTGTACTCGAGCAACGTGTCTACGGCGTCCCGGGTTGTGCCGGGGATATTTGACACGATCGTGCGCTGCTCGCCGGTGAACGCGTTGATGAGCGAAGACTTGCCAACGTTGGGCCGCCCTACAATGGCCAGGCCGACCTCTTCGCGCTGGTCCTCAGGCTCCTCCACAGTGTCGAGGTCCTTCACGATTAGATCCAGCAGATCGGCGGTGCCCCGTCCGTGCAGGCTCGAAATTGGAAATACCTCGCCCATGCCGAGCTCGTAAAATTCGTTCGCCATCTCATCCCGCTGAGGGTTGTCGGCCTTGTTGACGACCACCATCACGGGCCGCTTGATGCCGCGGAGCTGATTCGCCAGATCCAGATCATCGGCCGTGACGCCTTGGGTCGCGTCGGCAAGGAAGACCACGACGTCCGCTTCCTCGAGCGCGATATTCGCCTGGACGCGGATCTGCTCGGCGAGCGGATCGCTCTCGTGAAACATGATGCCGCCCGTGTCCACCAGGGTGAATTTCTTACCGTTCCACTCGGTCTCGGCGTAGAGACGGTCTCGAGTGATGCCGGGGGTGTCCTCGACAACCGCGACGCGCTTCCGAATGAGTCGGTTGAAAAGCGTGCTTTTGCCGACGTTCGGCCGGCCCACGATAACGACAACCGGGAGTGAGGAGCGCATGGGGCTGTCGAGGGTACCAGATGCCTTTCGGCGCCGCCTCGTTCCGCTAGCCGAGCAGTGTCCGCTATAGTTTCCTGATGGCCCGATTCTGCCGCACGCTCCTCATCGTGAGCGTCCTGGCATGCGCTGGCCTCGCGCAAGCGGAGGGGCACAGATGGTATTTGGGATCGTTTACCGGGCAAAGCCTCACGTTCATGGGATCTCAAGATCCACGGACGGGAAATGGACTCAGCCTTGCTCACGACTTTGGCCCCCAAGCCCGGCTCAGGTGGGGTCCCCTAAAAGGCAATCTGATCGGCGAGGCTTACTACTCTATTACAAGGAGTCCAGGCGTACGCAGCACGCCGCCGAATTCAAGCGTGGCCTGGGGCCTGCTCGCCATGGCCCGGTATCGGTGGACGGAGACAGATGCTCCTACGACGTTTATCGACGTTGGGTGGGGCTTGCAGATGGCGAGTCGGACCACCCGCGACCTTCCGGCCAGACTCAATTCGACGCCGGTCGTCGATCTCGGGGTCGTCATGGGCCGGGAGCACGAGCGAATGCTGGTCGCGGCGCGCTTCATCCACATCTCAAACGGCGGCATCGTCAACAAGGGGGAGAAGAACAAGGGCCAGAACCAGCTCTACTTACTGGTTCAGGTGCCATTCTAAGCTTTCTTGATTTCGGCCATCAGTGCCGCATAGCCATCGATCTCGAAGTGCTCGATTTTGAACGCGTGCTTTCCGGGCGAAAGCGGGACCGTGTACGTAGTGGGTCCCTGATAGTGCCACTCGTCGATCACGTTCTTTCCATCGACCCAAACGCGGCATCCATCGTCTGAGGTCACCTCGAGCACAAACGAGCCATCAGGAAGATTCACTGCTCCGGAGGCCACCGTTGCGAAGCGATCCGCCGGGGTGTTCGGCAGGAATGACCCTGATGTCCCGAACTGAAGGCTATCGCGAGTGGCGGTGACAAGCGGCCTGTTCGCCAGTAAGGTTTTGAAAGCCTCGGGCTGCGTCCTCGGGTCCGTTTTCGCGTCCCAACCGAACACGCTGATCTGCCACGCAATGGGAGCCAAGAAGCGCTTGTAGCCGAAGGGAATTTCTGTGCCTGCGTTGTGCTTGTTGCCCAGGTAATCGAACGTTGCGTAGTCGCCGACATAAGTGAGCTGCAGGTCGATGTCCGCCGCCTTGTCCGGCGAGACGGTCACCTCGATCTCCCCGGGCACGTCTCCGCCGTCCTTGGGATCGATCGTTTCGGTCCCGCTCGCACTCTTGAGCTTCCATTTGCCGGGGGGACCCATCACCCGGAACCGCTGCACGATCATGCGCGCCTTTTCTGGCACTCGGCCGGCCTCCGCGACGGTTTGCGTGTGGGGCGGCACGGGCCACAGCTTTGGATAGCGAAAGTCGTACGGCCCCCACTCGTCGACGATGATGTTGTAGCGGCCCCTGATTGCCCCTGCCGGCAGGAACGGATCCATACCGCCCTTAAGCTTTTCGGGGCGAAGCTTTTGCACTTCCGCCGGGTAGTCCTTGGGCTGTGCGTAGGGGTCCCAGTCCGGCACCAGCCCCACGTCGATGGATTGATCGAAGGTGTTTTTCTCAGCCCAATCCACGGGCGTTGCCGACACTGCGGAGACGCGATTGTTCTCGAAGATCAACCCGTCTGTGTTACCGCCCAGCTTGAGAAGCTCTCCTGGGAAGAGGATCCGGTTGTCTT
>JAXDKF010000034.1:0-10976 GCA_034667265.1 Fimbriimonadaceae bacterium | reverse complement strand
CCACACCCTCTCAAGCCCCGATGGTCACTTGGATTATGGATTTCGCACGCGACAGCAGAGCAAAGAGCGCCCCTAACGAGCTCTATCTACAAGCGCTCGGCACGATTCTCAAAGATGCCGGTCACATTTCAACAAGAGGCGAGGTTCTAGGGCTAAATTGAACATAAAACAACTTTATGCGGATTTAGAACACGCCGATAATTGCCTCTATATTAGCGGTGATAGTCGAGACCTCGTTAGCCAATTGCCACCTGACACAGTGGATTGTATAATCACGTCGCCGCCTTACTATGATCTAAAGGACTACGGGCCAAAGAACCAACTAGGCTATAACCAGAGTATCGAGTCGGGTTACTATCCCGACCTCCTGGAAGTATTTCGACATCTTCACAAGGCCAGCAAGACGGGCGCGGCCCTTTGGCTTGTGCTAGACATGGCAAAAAAGGAAAAGACGATACTATCCCTGCCATGGGCAATGAGTGAATTGTGCACCAAGGCAGGTTGGCAGTTTCAAGACCTCGTGGTTTGGGACAAAGGCAAAAGCTTGCCGTGGACCCACAAAGGTAGGTTTAGAAACGTTTGCGAATACATTTTATTGTTGTCGAAAGGCGATTTGCGGCACTTCAACGTGGACGCTGTAAGGAATGCCGAGAACCTCTCTTCTTACTGGAAAAAGTATCCAGAGCGATACAACCCCCTAGGCTCGGCACCTACCGATCTATGGCACTTTCCCATTCCGGTCCAGGGGGCTTGGGGAACTGGAGGCGTGCGGCATGCTTGCCCTTTTCCCCTTGAGTTGGTCAATCGAATGGTTCAACTTACGACAAGGCAAAACGACCTCATTCTAGATCCGTTTGCGGGATCGGGCTCGGTTCTAGCAATGGCGCGTGCATGTGGAAGGCTGGCCATCGGTTTTGACTTGAGCGAAGATTACAAGAACGCGTTCCTCTTAAGCGGCCGCAATCAACTACTTAGCGATGCAGCTAATCTACTACGCGCATCGCATGGTCGGTCAATGGGACAAACCATCATAGAACTGCGAACTCTGAAGACAGCTGTAACTCTGCTAAAACATGTGTCGCGTCATGACAGGTTTGGCGATTCCGCAATCTCATGTTGTCGAGGTGTAACCGTATGGCGCCAGCCTGCAAGCTCTGAGTCTAGTTTGGCCAAGGCGTTAGTAACTTTTTACTACGACGTCGCTGTCGAGTCGGACATAGCGTGTCACCTTTCAAAGGCTGTACTGGATTCCCCAGTAGCCAAGTTCTGTTTAGAGGTTGAGGCTAAGGTGATGCCTATCTCCTCATTTGACTCGGCTATCAGGGGTGCATGTAAGGCCTTGTGGCTTTACAACAACGGAAGGTTTTACGAAAGCGGGCGTCAGATTGATTGCGACGAAGCTATCCAGATGACGGGGCATAGGCATCGCGCAGGATCGTGGCCACCACTGATCTCCAACGTAAATCCAATGGCTGAATCAGTGGCGGAGTAGCGCTGCATCTGGGCATGATTCCGATGTCAGCCGATGTAGAGTAGCGGGTCGCCGGGGTTGACGAGCTGGCCGCCGGTGGCGACCACCTTGGTCACGCGGCCGCTGGTCGGAGCGACGATCTCGTTGAACACCTTCATCGCCTCGATGAGGCCGACCACCTGGCCGGCGCTGATGGGCTCGCCCTCGCGGACGAATGGCGCGGCGCTGGGACTCGAGGACGTGTAGAAGATGCCCGTCATCGGGCTGTTGACGGGCGTGCCCTGCGGCGCGGCAGGCGCTTGGGGGGTCGAAGCAGCGGCTGGGGCGTCCTCGTCCGTCTCCGATTCCACCGAGTCCGCGGTGGAAGCAGCCTTGGCAGCCCGCTTCTTGAAAGCGACTCGCCAGCCGTCGCCAGACAGCTCGGCTTGGCCGAGCTGAAACTGGTCCATCAGGTCGGCAAGCTGGTCGACGCGGGCTTTGAGGTCGTCCATCCACCTCCATTATGGAGGGAGGCGGGGCGAGGCGGTGTTACGGTATTGCGGTGTTACGGTGTTGCGGCCGGAAGGGAGTCAGCACACCTGACGATTCGCGATCGGCTCTCGGACTTCACCAGAACCGCAAGACCGCGCACAACGTGGCTGGGTCGGTCCGATCCTCGATACCGTAACACCGCAATACCTTAACACCGCAAATGCCCCTCGGTACACTCAAACCCATGCAGTTCAGGATCGAAAAAGACAGCTTGGGAGAGGTCGAGGTGCCGGTCGACGCGTACTGGGGCAGCCAGGCGGAGCGGAGCCGGAAACTGTTCCCCATCTCCGGCCTGACAGAGCATCCCAAGATGATCGACGCGTACGTGCTCCTCAAGAAGGCGTGCACGGAAGCGAACACCGAGCTCGGCCTGCTGGACCCCGAAATAGGCAAGGTGATCGTCCAAGCGGCGGACGAGGTCCTGAGCGGAAAATTCCGAGACCAATTCCCCGTCGACGTGTTCCACATGGGCGCGGGCACCAGCTTCAACATGAACGTCAATGAGGTGCTGGCCAATCGCGCGGAAGAGATCCTGGGCGGCAAGAAGGGCGAGTACAAGCGCGTCAATCCGAACGACCACGTCAACTACGCGCAGTCGACCAACGACACCTTCCCTTCCGCGATGCGGATCATGTCTCGCCTGATGCTGGAGGACCTGTTCAAAGCGGTGGACGTCACGGCAGACGCGTTCGCGGTGAAGGGTAAAGAGTTCGACCACATCCTGAAGTCGGCGCGCACGCATCTGCAGGACGCGGTGCCGATCCGGCTGGGCCAAGAGTTCACGGCGTACGCCGTGGCGATCAAGAAGTCTCGCAAGTGGCTGGAGCATGCGGCCTACGAGCTTGAGGAATCGGGGATTGGCGGCAGCGCTGCGGGCACCGGTCTCAACACGCATCCGGATTATCGATTCAAAGTCGTAGCAAAGCTCAAGGCGTACACGGGCCTCGACTTCCGCGCCGCGCCCGATATGCGCGAGGCGATGCAGAGCAATCTGCCGATGTCCGCGCTCTCAAGCGGCTTGCGCGTGCTCGCGCTGGAGTTGACGCGCATCTCAAATGACCTAAGGCTGCTGTGTTCGGGGCCGCTGACAGGGTTCGCGGAGATCACTTTGCCGCCGGTGCAGCCGGGCTCGTCGATCATGCCGGGCAAGATCAATCCGAGCATGGCGGAGAACCTTAACATCGTGCTGTTCCAGGTGATCGGGCAGTGCCAAACCCTGGACTACTGCGTGCAGGCGGGGCAGCTCGAGCTGAACGTGATGATGCCGGGCATGGCGTTCTCGGCGCAGTTCGCGATCCAGATTCTGACCAACACGCTTCACACGTTCACGGTCAACTGCGTGGCGGGCATCACGGCGGACGAGGAGCGGTGCCGCCGCTACGCCGAGATCTCGCCCTCGCTGGCTACCGCACTGAACGCTTACGTGGGCTATCAGGTGGCGGCGGACGTGGTGAAGCAGGCGCTCAAAGAGAAGAAGCCGATCCCGCAGGTGGTGCGCGAGCGTGGGCTTCTGGACGAGGAGACGCTCAAGAAGGCGCTGGATCCCGCCCTACTCACCGAGCCTGGAATCCCCGGCAAGTAAGTTGTGACTTTTTTGCGGCAATTGAGGCAGTCCCGTCACCCGGCAACGGTCTTGCGGCGTTGTTATTTCAGATGTCTCACTCCGGCATAACCACGATCCAGTGCCCGAAATGCCATCGGAGCTTGCCTCCGGCCGCAACCAACTGCCATTTCTGCGGCGCAGATCTGGCCGCGGTGCCGAGGCCGAAAGCCGTCGCCAAGAAGAAGAAGGGGCCGGAACAATGGGTGATGACGCTCTACTACGTCGTCGCCTGCTTCTGGATCGTGGACGGTGGATGGTCCCTCACGAGTGGCATGATGCGCCTCCTGCGGCCGTCCGACTCGGCCCTTCGGGGAATGGAGTTTGTTTCCATATTCGGCATGGCGATAGGCGCGTTCTCGGCACTCCTGGGTCTTGGTCTCCTGCTCAAATGGAACTGGGCGCGAGGCGTAGTCAACATCTTCTGCTGGCTGCGAATCGCCCAGGGCGTTCTTTCTCTCCCCTCCTTGGCAACCATCGGCATTTTCCTGGGAACCGGGATGATGATCTTTTCAATCATCTTCACGGTGTTCGGCATCGCCGTCGCCGGTCTGCAGATTTGGCTCATTTCGGAAACGGAAGACCAGTTTTGAGACGTCACGACATCCTCACGATCCGATGTCCCGGTTGCGAGCGAACGCTGCCGGCTGAGTCGTTGCGATGTCACTTTTGCGGCGACGATCTCGCGTTTGCCGGCCGGCCAGAGAAGCCACCGGAAGGGTTTGTGCCTGGCACGAAGGAGTACCAGTTTGAGAAGCTGTACCGAGCCGTCGCGATCTTCTGGATCATCGATGGCTGCCTTGCGATCCTTGTTTCCCTGGAGATCCTTCCACCGTGGGCTTCGGCCATCAGCAACATGCTGGTGAGCTACCTGGGCGTCGCCCTTTCGACCGGCTTTTTAATCGCCGTGCTCGGTGTGGGAATGCTGATGAAGCTGCCCCTTGCGCGCAAGCTCGTGAGCGGCTTCTGCTGGTTCCGAGTGATCGCGGGCTTGTTCGGGCTCGGCATCATCCTGCGTTCGGGAGACTTTAATTTGGCAAAGCACAACATTTATGTGCTGGCCATCCTGAACGTCGTGGACACGCTGTTCGCTGCGTTCCAGATCTGGCTGCTGAGCGTGACCGACTACGACGTGCTGAACTAGCGCGCGTTCCTGAAGCCATCGGTGAGGGCCCATGCCCGCTCTTCCGGCTCGCGTTCTTCTGAGCTCGTGTTGCTGGGTGTTGCCGCGTGTTCGAGAATCGCGCCCAGCTCGCGAGGAATGGGCGGGTGCTCCGACCAATCAGCGAACTCTCGTGCAAGGAAGCCGGTGTCGATCTTGCCTTGTTTGAACTCATTGTGGTCGAGGATGGCGAGGATGTAGCCGATGTTCGTCTTCACGCCGATGACGTGAAAATCGAGAAGGGCCGCGCGCATTCTTTCAATGACCTGCGTGCGTGCATCCGCGTGGACGATGACCTTGGCGATGAGCGAATCGTAATAGCGGGAGATCTCGCTGCCCGGCCCGAAGCCCGTGTCGACGCGGACGCCGGGGCTCTTGGGCTCCGCCCAGGCGGCGATCTTTCCGATCGAGGGGAGGAAGTTGCGCGCGGGATCCTCGGCGACGACGCGGACCTCCATGGAATGTCCGTTGATCGCGGGGCGCTCGCCCTTAAGCATCTCGGGTTGGATGTTCAGTTGCTCTCCACTGGCGATGCGGAGCTGCCATTGGACGAGGTCCAGACCGGTAATCGCTTCAGTGACGGGGTGCTCCACCTGCAGACGGGCGTTGACCTCGAGGAAATAAAACTCGCCCGCTTTCTCGTCGACCATGAACTCGACTGTGCCGGCGTTGACGTAACCGGCTGCTTTGATCAATCGCTCCGCCGCGCGTTGCATGTCTGGCCACGCGATGGTCTGTTGATCGAAAAGAGGAGATGGGGCTTCTTCGATGAGCTTTTGATGGCGTCGCTGAATGGAGCATTCCCGCTCGTAAAGGCACGCGACGTTACCATGTGAATCGGCGAGGACTTGGACTTCGATGTGGCGTGGACGTTCCACGAGTTTCTCAACCATCATCGCGCCGTCGCCGAAGCCTTTCAGGGCCTCATCCGATGCAACCGCGAGCTCAGAATCGAAGTCTTCGGGCTTTCGCACGACGCGCATGCCTCGTCCGCCTCCACCCGCAGAGGCCTTCAGCATGATCGGATAGCCGATCTTGTCCGCCGCTTTCTTGAGATCCTGCGCGCTGGCTCCCGCGACGAAGAAGCCGGGCGTGATGGGCACGTCGTTGTCGACCGCCAGGTTTTTCGCCTCGATCTTCGAGCCAAGCATTCGCATCGCGCTGGCTGGCGGGCCTACGAAGATGATGCCGGCCGCGGCGCACGCCTCCGAGAACTCCGCGCGCTCGCTCAGGAAGCCGTAGCCTGGATGGATGGCATCCGCTCCGCAGTCCTTGGCAGTTTGGATGATCTTGCTTGCGTCCAGATAGCTCTTGGAGGGCTCGGCCTCGCCGATGTAGCGGGCCTCGTCGGCGAGGGCGACGTGCATGGCGTGCTCGTCCGCCTCGCTGTAGACGGCGACGGTGCGGATTCCCATCTCGCGCGCGGCGCGGATCACGCGGACGGCGATCTCGCCCCGGTTGGCAATGAGGAGCTTGCGGATCATTTATTGATTCCTGTCGTCACGAATGCTCCGTATTGCGAAGAAACATAATACGCCACCAAAGATCAGCCAAAAAACTCCGGCAGATACCGCATTGCTTCCCGTCCAACTCATATAGCGAGACCAAAAATGACGGGTCACAATAGCCGAAATTCCTTGATAGATCGAGATCGCTCCGATAAGCAGAGCGAGATAGCCGACTGATAGCTTCTTGTCCAAAGTCTAACTCTTCGTCAGCGGCGGGGCGACGAAGAAACTTGCTTTGCGTTTCTCCAGAAAGGCGGCGATTCCTTCCTTGCCCTCTTCTCCGCTTCTGCATTTCGCGAGCAGGCGAGACGCGGTTTCCAAAGACATCGTGTCTGCTATAGCCAACTTTTTCGCTTCGGCAACGGCCTGGGGCCCCGCCGCCAACACCGATTTCAACTTCTTGTCGACGGCAGCATCGAGGTCTTCGGTCACTTCGTGGACGAGACCGATGCGCAGGGCGTAGTCCGCGCCAAACGCTTCCCCGGTGGCGAAAAGTGCCCGCGCATGGCCATGCCCGATCTTGGGAATTACGAACGGCGAGATCGTTGCCGGCACCAGGCCGAGCCTGACTTCGCTAAATGCGAAAAGGGCCTTGCTCGACGCGACCGCCACGTCCGACGCGCACACTAGACCACAACCTCCTCCGAAAGCGGCTCCGTGCACCCTGCAGATGACGACCGCTGGGCAGTTCACCATCGCTTCAAAAAGTCTGGCGAGTTTGAGGGCGTCCTCGTAATTTTGGTCCTCGGTGTAGTTCGCGGCCTTCTTCATCCACTGGAGGTCGCCGCCCGCGCAGAAGGCGTCTCCTTCGCCCGCAAGGATGAGTGCACGGGTCTCGCCGAGCTTGACGGAGGTGAACGTCTTGTAGAGCTCGGCTATGAGCTCGTCGTTAAACGCGTTGCGGACCTCGGGTCGGTCGAGGGTGACGCGCAGCAGCGGGCCATCGGGTTCGACTCGGAGCATGAGCGAGAGTATACGACCGAGGGACCGTATTGCGGTGTTACGGTATTAGGTGTTAAGGATGAAGCCTTGGCGAGTGCCAAACTGCATCGGTCCAATGGAGTTGCTTCGGTCGCAAGAGTTCACGGTTCCTCGCGTGCTGCTGGCGCGAATGGCTGCCGAGGCTTACGTCCGGCAGTTTTGGTGGTTCATCCTTCCTTTTCCGCTGTTCGGCATCGTGCTGCTGACCTTTGGAACGCACCCGTTGATGAAAGCGGCAGGCGCGCTCGGTTGCATTTGGCCCCTGACTATCCCATTTCGGGCTTATATGATCACCGGAGGCGTTGCGCGGCAGTTTGCAAAACCCGGATTGCTGATGGCCACCGAGGATGGACTGTATTTCGAAAGCCCGCACAGCCGGTTCAAGGTGTCCTATTCCGGACTACGCAACGCTCAACTGCGCCATGGCATGATCCTGCTGCAAACTCGCCGCGTTAGGACGATCATCATCCCATCGAGCGCCTTCCCTGGAGAGGATCTGAAGCAGTTCTTTGAACTGCTCGCAAGCCATGGCGTTCGTGTCGACGCAAAGAGCTTCCTTGAAATTTGAAACACCAGGGCTGCCAGATATAATGCATTCCTTGCAAGATGACACGCCCATTCTGGATACGGTGTTCACGATGACGCCGCGAGAGATCGTGAGGGCCTCGATGCAGGGCTTCTTTAGAAGAGCGTGGTGGCTGCTTGTAATATTGGCCCTTGCGTCAGGGATGCTGTTGTTCCTGCCAGGCACAAAATCTAGGGGCAATGTGGCGATCGTTGTTGTCATGTGGGCTGTGGTGCTCGCCTCTGCCGTGCTTAGGCCCATGTACTCCGTATCGAGTCCCAAAACAAAGGCTCTCTTGGCGAAGCCGACTAGGATGCTCATAGACTCCAACGCACTAACCGTCTATGTTGACGGCGAATTGCGGTCAATTTTAAAGTTTGCGGAGATTCTCAGGGCAGTGAGGGTGCGTGAGTTTTGGTTACTGGCAATCACGCGAAACATGAATTACGCGATACCTCGTCGCATCTTGAAGCCTGAGCAGGAAGCTGCGTTCGAACGCGTTCTCAAAAGCCATCGCCTCATCTGACACTCGCAAAGTCTAGTGGTCCACTCTCGCCATCATATGCTTTGTCAAAGCTTCTGAATGTTCATAGTCGGTCCAGTCCAACGTGACCGGGGTGACGGCTACGAATCCTTGGCTGACGGCGTGGACGTCGGTGCCTTCCGGCGGATCGGTCATCACCACGACCCCGCCTTGCCAGTAGTACGGCCGGCCCCAGGGGTCTTCGCGATACTCGACGCGGTCGTGGTACACGCGTTTGCCCATCGCGCAGACGCGATGGCCGCGCAGCTCTGTGTAATCGACCGCCGGGATGTTCACGTTCAGGAACGTAAGCGGCTTGAATGGCGATGAGACCAGAAGCTCCCAGTTTTCACGGAGCCATCGCTCTCCGGTTTCGAAGTGCAAGGGCGCTCCGCTGACGAAGGTAGCCATCGAGAGCGCGATGGACGGTATGTCGTTGATGGCGCCTTCCATGGCGCCGGCTACTGTGCCTGAGTAAGTGACGTCGAAACCCAGGTTCGGCCCGTTGTTGATGCCGCTCAGGACCAGGTCGCAGCCGTCTGGCCAGCCGATCGTGAGGCCAACGTTCACGCAGTCGACGGGGAGTCCGGTGATCTCGTACGCTTCGACACCTTCCCACTCCACGGGCCAAACGCGAAGCGGATCCCGCATGGTCATGGAATGAGCGCAGGCGGAGCGTTCCCGGTCGGGGGCGAAGACCTTGACCTCTCCGTGGTCCTTCGCGACGCGGACGAGTGCCTCGAGGCCGGGCGCGCGAACGCCATCGTCGTTGGTGACCAGGATGCGCATGGAGGAGCTTGCAGGTTACTGCAATGGAGGTGTTATGGTGTTGAGGGTGTTCGGAACGGTAAGTCGTAAATGGTAAATCGTAAATCGCCGGAGGCAGCCTCGGCTCTGGCCAGCGTTAGGCCGCTATAGCGCTCCAGTCGTGAATGGAGGCTGCAACTGCGCTACGGCAGCTACAATGAGCGCATGGCGAGTACGGCTACGTGGACGTTTGTGTTTACGGACATCGAGGGTAGCGCAAAGCTGTGGGAAGACAAGCCCGAGGCGATGCGCACAGCCTTGGCCCGACACGACAGCCTGCTCCGAAGTCGACTCTCCAAGGGCGGCGAGGTCTTCAAGACCGTGGGCGATTCGTTCTGCGCTGCCTTCAGCTCGCCAAGCGAGGCAGTGCAGGCCGCGCTGGAATCACAGCAGGAATTGGGCAAATTGGACTGGGGAGAGCTTGGGACCGTCCGCGTCCGCATCGGCCTGCACACGGGCGAGGCGGAAGCCCGAGACAACGACTACTTCGGCCCTGCGCTCAATCGCATCAGCCGCCTCGTTTCTATTGGACACGGCGGCCAGATCCTCCTTTCCCAGGCCACGTACGAGCTTGTCAGAGACGCGCTTGCAGGCTTGGACGTGCGATTTCTGGGCGAGCATCGGCTCCGAGATTTGGAAAGGCCGGAAGGCGTTTATCAGCTACTCGCGGATGGCTTGGCGGCGGATTTCCCCGCTCTTCGCTCGCTTTCGGAGCTTCCCAATAATCTGCCCCTTCAGGTCACCAGCTTTGTGGGCCGAGAGAAGGAATTGGCGGAAGTCGAAAAACTCATCCGAAAGAATCGGCTGGTTACGTTCACCGGTTCGGGTGGCACGGGCAAGACTCGCTTGAGTTTGCAGGCTTGCGCCGACCTGTTGCCGGACTTTGAAGACGGTGTTTGGCTGGTCGAGCTTGCGCCTCTGACGGAACCGGATCTGGTGCCGCAGACCGTTGCCGCGGCGTTGCGCGTTCGTGAGGAACCGGGCCGGTCACTCGTGGATACGCTCGTCGCACACCTTCGGGACCGACATTTGCTCTTGATCCTCGACAACTGCGAACACCTGCTCGATTCCTCTGCGCGACTGGTTGACGCGATCGGTCGCAACTCGCCTAAGGTCCATGTGGTCGCGACCAGCCGCGAGCCACTTGCGATCCAGGGCGAGCAGGTCTACCGCGTTCCTTCGCTGTCCACGCCCGATCCGAAGAAGAAAGAATCGGCGGAATCTCTCAACCAATACGAAGCAGTGCGCCTCTTCATCGATCGAGCGCTTCTGGCCCAGCCCAGCTTTGAAATAACGAACGAGAACGGATCCGCGGTGGCACAGATCTGTCACCGTTTGGACGGGATCCCCCTCGCCCTGGAGCTTGCGGCGGCGCGCGTCAGGGCGATGCCGGTCGAGACTATCGCTTCTCGCTTGGACGACCGCTTCCGATTGCTTACCGGCGGAAGCCGCACTGCTTTGCCTCGGCAGCAGACCTTGCGGGCCACCATCGACTGGAGCTACGGATTGCTGGACGAGAAGGAGAAAACCCTCTTGCGCAGGCTGTCCGTCTTTGCCGGTGGATGGACCTTGGAAGCAGCGGAGAAGGTTTGCTCGGACGACGTGTAGGGCACCTCGCCGGATGCATCCGGGTTAGATAGCGTAGTGCGCTTTCTCGCCAGGTTGATCCTTGGGTTGCTCTTCGCGGGGATCGTGTTCCTATTTCTTGGCGTCGCGGTCGGATGGGAGTCGCGCGAGTTTCCAACCCTTTGGCTCCCACTTGCGTTGGCGGCATCGGTCGGCGCCCTGCTCGCGTTAGTGCCGGACAAAGCCCGGATGCCGTTGCTGG
>JAXDKF010000033.1:0-3308 GCA_034667265.1 Fimbriimonadaceae bacterium | reverse complement strand
CGAAGAGCGTGTCCTTCATCGGATGCAGCACATACGGGTTGAAGCCCAGTGACCATTCGCCGAAGTACCGGGCGCCTTCGTCAGTGTCCAGGATCTCGTTGAGTTTGGTGGTGTTCGGCCCTGCGGTTGCCTCGACGATCTTACCGTTCTTGATCACGTAGCGGATGTCCTTGAACTCCGTGCCTTGATACAGCGAAACGGTGTTGTACTGCACGACCCCGTTGACCGAATCTCGGACGGGGCAGGAGAAGCACTCGCCGTCGGGGATGTTGCGCAGGCCGGTGCACGGAACGCTTCCAATGCCTTTGATCGAGAAGGAGAGCTCCGTTCCGGGACTTGTGATCCGCACCATGTCAGTCGAATCCATCAGGCTCTTGAGCGGCTCGCATGCCTTCGCCATTCGCGCGTAATCGAGCGTGCACACGTCGAAAAAGAACTTCTCAAACGCCGGCGTCGACATGTTGGCCTGCTGAGCCATCGATGGAGACGGCCACCGCAACGCCACCCATTTCGTCTTGGGCACTCGCGTCTCGAAGACGACGGGCGTGCTGTAGACCTTGCTCCACATGCTCTGGATGTCGCTCGGCACGTCCCCAAGCTCCGCATAGTTGTGTCCACCGCGCAGCGAGATGTACGCCGTCATATGCTCCATCTCATGTTTCTCTGTGTCGGCAATCGTTTTGGCATTCGCCTCGGTCATCCCGTGAAGAAGCTGCCGCCTCACGAGAACGCTCTCGATCCTCGTCAAAACCTGCGCGCCGCTGGCCTGGCACACGCGCACGAGCTCCGCCACGCTCTCCTCCGGGATGTCGAAGGCATGAATGAGCACCCGGTCCTCAGGGCCGAGGCGGGTGGAGTGGTTGACCAAGAGCTCTGCAAGCTTGGTGACGCGGGGATCGATCATCGATCCGAGGTTACCGGCTTTGCGTTAGCCCGTCGCTGTCGTTGGGGCGGTGCTTCCGGTGCCCGTTCCGCCTGCGGTTGCTCCGGGGGTTGGTTGGCCGCCAGGCGTGTTCTTGGTAGAGCCGGCGGTCGTGCCCGGCGTTGAAGAAGGCTTGGCGGTCGGATCCACTCGCGGGTCGCCTTCTGGTCCGGAGCCGCAGCCAGAGAGAACGATGGAAAGCGTGAACACGGCGAACAGGGCGAGCGATATCCTTTTCATTGCTTCCCGTAACTATATCTTGCTCGTTAGGCTAGACGACGTTGATGCGCGGGGGCCCCTCGGCGACTGAACCGATCTGCACCGCTCCTAAGATTTGAGTTCTGGAGAAAAGCGCGAGTCCGCCGCTCGTTTGGGGGTCGACGATGACGTGACGCAGCCATTCCGGAACCTCGTCCGCAAACGACAAAGCACCTCCTACGAACTCTCGATTCCGCGAGCCTCCGCCCGTCACGTGTCCCGCAGCGACCATGTGGTCCAACCCAGGAAGCAACGGAAGCGAGGTCGCCTTGATCTCGATGGACACGCCCGATGCCTTAGCGATATTCCACAGATGTCCAGCGAGGCCGAAGCCCGTAATGTCCGTTGCGCAACGGACGCCATGCTCGATGCCAAGCTCGGCCGCCCCCTTGTTCAGGGTGGCCATGGAACGGATCGCGGCCTGCAGCTCTTCCGCGGAGGCGGCGTCGTTTTTGGCCGCCGTTGTGACGATCCCGGTGCCGAGGGGCTTGGTCAGGAAGATCCGGTCTCCCGGCTTGGCTTGCGTATTGGCAAACATCTTCTCCGGGTCGACCAAGCCGGTGACTGCCATGCCGAACTTCGGCTCGTTGTCGATCACGGAGTGTCCGCCCACGATGGCTGCGCCTGACTCGAGCGTCTTTTCCGCCGCGCCTCGGAACACCTCTGCCCAGACTTCAGGGGGCGCCATATCAGGGTTGAAGCAGGCGATGTTGAGAACCGTAATTGGGCGTCCGCCCATCGCGTAAACGTCGCTCAGGGCGTTGGCTGCGGCAATGGCTCCGTAGGCGTAAGGATCGTCCACGATCGGCGTGAAGAAGTCGATGGTCTGCACGAGGGCCTGACCTCCGGGCAGCCGAAAAACCCCCGCGTCGTCCGATGTTTCAAAGCCGACGAGCAGGTCTGGGTGGCTCGAGGTCGGCAATCGGCGGAGCACGTCCGCCAACTGGGCTGGGCCCAGCTTAGACGCTCAACCCGCGCAGGAGACCATATGCGTCAATCGCATGAACCGAGTGTACCGGCGCTCCTTCATACTCCCAGTGTCGATGGACAACCCTGCACCGCCTCCGCAGCTTGAGCTCTACGCGCCGCCGGAGGGGCTCAAGAGAGTGCCGACGGGATGGGTTCTGCTCGCCGTACTGTTCCTGCTTTTGATAGTGAGGCAACTTGTCCCCGGAGACGAAACCGCCGATATGGCGAAGCGCAGCTATACGCAGCAGGAGCTCGAGGTGAAAGTCGCCATGCGCCAAAAGCGCCTGATGGACTGGCTGAAAGCGCAAAAAGTGCCCGGCAGACCGACGCAGGAGTCCATCAGCCAAGACACGATCGACAAGCTGGACAAGGCTCGCAAAGACGACCCTGCCGCAGCGCGGCTTTACGTTGGCGCTAAGTTCGAACGAGGAGACCCGATCAGCAAAGCGGACCTTGATTTAGTGCGTAGAACAAAAACGCTAGAGGACCAGATCTACACCGAGATCTACTCTCGATCATCGCTGACCGAAAGGCAGGCCGACGCGCTCTCTCTAGAACTTCCGGATACCGAGTTCGCCTACCGGCTTGCAAAGGTCCACGCGCACGACAAGGCCAAGGACGCCGGGGCGCGAAACGAGATGGCGCCACCCTGGCGTGGGATCGCCCTCGTTGTGATCGCCTGCGCTGGTTTGGCGATGCTGTTCCTAGGCGTGGTTGGCTGGATCGCCTACTTCACTTTGCGCGCAAGTGGAAGGCTGGAGCCACGTGGCCATCCTGCAGAGCCCATGACGAAGGCGGGCGCGGACCGTTTTGCGTTTCGGGCGGTGCTCCTCCTCGCCGGCTTCTTCTTAGCGGCCGTTGTTTCTCAGACGCTCGGCCACAGCGCGCCAAAGGCCCTGCAAATGCTCATCGAGCTGGTCGTGATGTTCGGAATCGTTGTGTTGATGCACCGGCTTCCCGTTTTGGGTGTCGACATTCCGCTCTCCCGGGTCGGCGTCTCGACCAAGAACCTTGGGCGGAACATCCTCTATGGCGTCGCCGGGTACTTGATGACGCTCCCGTTGCTGGCGGTCGCCCTCGCGGTTGGGCTGCTCTTGATGAAAGTGTTCGGTCCTTCGAGCCATCCCGCATCCGAGATCATCATGTCTTCGCCCGACCG
>JAXDKF010000032.1:0-3176 GCA_034667265.1 Fimbriimonadaceae bacterium | reverse complement strand
CCTCGGCCCTCATCTTGTTGGCCTTTGTCCGGTCTTGTCGCACTTCCAGCGGCGGCAAGCTCTGCTGCAGCCGAACTCGCGATGCGGCCTCGTCTATGAGGTCGATCGCTTTGTCCGGCAGGCTGCGATCGCTGATGTAGCGCTGCGATAGGTGCACCGAAGCGTGGATCGCCTCGTCCGTGATCTCCACGTGGTGGTGCGCCTCATAGCGCTCGCGCAGCCCCTTAAGAATGTCGATGGCCTCTTCCTCGCTGGGCTCCTTGACCTTGACGGCCTGGAACCGGCGCTCGAGGGCCGCGTCCCGCTCGATGTACTTGCGGAACTCGTCCTGGGTCGTTGCGCCGATGCACTGGAGCTCGCCACGGGCAAGAGCCGGCTTCATGATGTTGGAAGCGTCGATCGCGCCTTCTGCGGCGCCCGCGCCCACGAGCGTGTGCAGCTCGTCGATGAAGAGGATCACGTTGCCTTCCGACTTGCGGACCTCCTCCATCACCTTCTTCATGCGCTCTTCGAACTCGCCGCGGTACTTGGTGCCCGCCACGAGGCCCGCAAGGTCCAGCGCCACGATCCGCTTATTCTTAAGCAGGTCGGGGATATCGCCGCTCACGATGCGCAAAGCGAGGCCCTCGGCGATGGCGGTCTTGCCAACACCGGGTTCGCCGATCAAACATGGGTTGTTCTTGGTTCGGCGCGAGAGGATCTGCATTACACGCTCGATCTCTCCCTGTCTGCCGACCACTGGGTCAAGGCGACCATCGCGGGCAAGCTCGGTAAGGTCTCGTCCGAACTCATCCAGGGTCTGGGTCTTTGCACCACCGCCGTTCGAGGTCCTTCCGCCGGACTTGGTTTGGGTCTCGTTGTCCTGCAGCGCCATAACCTCGCGGCGCGCCTTTTCCAGCTCGACTCCGAGCTTTGCCAACACTCTGCCGGCCAGCCCGTCGCCTTCACGGATCAAACCGAGCAGCAAGTGCTCGGTCCCGATGTAGTTATTGTTGAGGTTTCGTGCCTCGTCATATGCCAAATCGATGACGCGCTTGGCCCTCGGCGTCAGCGTCATGTCTTGGCTGGGACGTGCGTCCCCGCGGGGGAGCTGTTTCTCCACCTCCGCTCGAATGCGGTTGAGGCTCACTCCGAGCTTCTCAAGCACGCGTGCGGCCACGGAGTCCGACTCCCGGACTAAGCCAAGCAGAAGATGCTCGGTGGAGACATAGCCTTCACCAAACTTTTGGGCTTCTTCTTGTGCGTAGAAGACCACCTTCCGCGCTCGCTCTGTAAAGCGTTGCCACATATATTTTTTTGTCTTCCTTAACCCCGCTAGCATTACTACCGGGTGTCTAGTGTTTCTACGTCCTGGTCAGTGCCCCCATTCGGGCCACTCCCACCATCCTTTTGAGTAGGACGCTGTGGCCGCTGAAGGCGGTTCTGTGAATACGCAGAGTACCCATGGAGCCCTGTTTGTTCCCTATATATTTGGCAGGTTTGGGCCAAAGCCTAGGGTTTGTTCAATGGAAGGCAAATAATGCCGACAGCACTATTGCCGTTCGGTCACGTTGACCCCTGCAGATTTAGCGTTAAACTGTGGAACATATGCAGTCCGCGACCAAGGTTGGAGTCCTCGTGGTCGCATTCGCCGCACTCCTGTACGGCGCATACGCAATCCTAGGCCGGGCCTTGTTCGCCAAGCCCCACGTGCGCTATTACGCGGACTTCGAGGACGCCACTGGCGTGGTGAAAGGAACCCAGGTTCTGATGGCCGGCCTGAAGGTCGGCACCGTCGAGGACGCCAAGCTACTAACGCCCAAACTCGCGAGGGTAGCGATGGACCTAGATCCTGAAGTTAAGATCCCAGTGGGCAGCCAGGCTGTCGTTCCAGGATCGTTCATTTCCTTCGGTCAAGCGCCGATCATGCTCGACGTCCCGGAAGGACCGGCGAAGGGTTATTTGGATCCCGGAACCGTGCTGCGGGGCCGGCGAGCAAGCGCCTTGGAGGAAATGGTGCCAGGCGCCAAGGACACCGTCGCCGAGCTGACGAAGACGATCAAGGCAACGCGCGAGCTTATCGAGGATCAAGGACTGAGAAAGGACATCCGGACGCTCCTCGCGACCAGCAACGACACGCTTAAGAAATTCGGAGCGCTGTCGACCCAAACGCAAGGTCTCGTCGCCGAGAACCGGGTCCTCATCAGCCAAGCCCTACAAAGCGCCTCGGCCGCGATGCGAGACGTTCGCGAAGGCACTCAGATGGTCGTTGGCGCGATGAAGAAGGGTCGCTTCGAAGAGCGCACCGCGCTGTTGCTGGACCGGCTGAACTCGGCAAGCATCAAAGCCGAGCACCTGGTCTCTAGCCTGGACCAATTCGTCAGCGACACCAACACTCAGGGCACGCTCAAGAACACCCTGCAGAACGCGGAAAAGATCAGCGAGAGCGGCACCCGCATTGCCGAGAGCACCGAACAGATCGCGAAGAACGGTATCGAGGTCTCGGCCAAGGCTGTTGAAATCGCCGGTAAGGCCAACGACTTGGCGGACGAGGCCAAAAAGACCCTTACGGATATCCGCGGATTCTTCGGCAAAGGCTCCCGTCCAAGGCCGCTTGGGATCACAGGCACCATGGACGTGATGCGGCAGACCGACCCGGAATATTGGCGAACAGACGTGGAGTTTTCGACCAAGTTCAAGGACACCGGCTATCACCTCGGGGTTTGGGATGCGTTTGAGTCTAACAAGCTGATAATTCAGCTTGGCCGGGACGCCGGCAAGGGCCTCTATTACCGATACGGCATCTATGCCGCAAAGCCCGGCTTGGGGGTAGACTACCGCCTCAACGACCGACTCCAGCTTCGAGGCGATCTGTTCGATTTGAACGACCCGCGCCTCGACCTCAGGATGCGAATCAACTTGGGGAAAGGGCTTTACGGTTGGGTTGGAGCGGATAGAATTCTGGACCGCGCAAGACCCACCGTTGGGATCGGATTCCAGAAATAAGGCTTTTAAGATGAAGGTTATCCTCAATAAGACCGTCCCGAAGGTCGGGAAGGAAGGCGACGTTGTGACTGTCGCCGACGGCTACGCTCGCAATTTCTTGTTCCCACGCGGCTTGGCGATCGTCGCCGAGAAGAAGCAGATCGGGGCCCTCCAACGGAGGAACGCCAAGGTAGACGCAAAGACGGCCGAGC
>JAXDKF010000031.1:0-17288 GCA_034667265.1 Fimbriimonadaceae bacterium | reverse complement strand
CGCGGTGGTCTTACCGTCGGGGAAGACCAGGTCAGTGGGATGCAGCGCGACAGTCGAGCCATACGACTTGCTGACTTGTTGGAGCTCGACCATAACGTGACTAGCCTGAAGCCCGCGCCCTTGATCGGTAAATGGTAAATGGTAAGTAGTAAATGGCCAGACCCCTCCGGCTATTTACCATTTACCACTTACCATTTAGACGGATTCCGCCAACCGCATCCCAAGCAAGCCCTGCCGATAGCCCGGGATGTACCAGTTCCTGAACGTCCGTCGCAGGATGGGGCCGGCGGTTGCCCAAGAGCCGCCTCGACACACGAAGTGTTCTCCCGCCATGTGGTCCTTGGAGTAGCCGTCGTAGGGATACGCCTGAAAGCCAGGATAGGGAAGGAAGCGCGACGACGTCCACTCCCACACATTGCCCGCCAGGTCCAGCACGCCATGCCCGTTTGCTCCCAAAGCATGAGCGCCCACCGGCTGCGGACCCCAAGAATTCATTCCAAACGCGGCCCTCTTCACATCAGGCTCGGCGTCTCCCCATGGATACACGCCCGCCGACGCCGCATACTCCCACTCCGCTTCTGTCGGCAGCCGCTTGCCCGACCAACGCGCAAACGCCTCGGCCTCGTGATGGCTGATGCTGGAGACCGGCTCGTCCGGATGGATCGCGCGAACACCAAGCGGGCCATAGGCGAAGTACCCCTGGGACAAGGGCAGCCAATACTCAGGCCGGTCCGCCTGCTCCTGCTCCTTCCACGCGAATCCTTCTGAAGACCAAAGCTCTTGCCGAGCGTAACCGCCATCGGCAATGAACTCGCTCCAGTCGAAAGCCGTAACCGGAGTTTTGCCTAACAAAAATTCTTTGACTTGCACTCGGTGAGGCTGCTTCTCGTTGTCATAGGCGAAAGGATCGCGCGATCCCATCACGAACTCACCACCAGGAATTTTCACCATCTCGGACGCGACTCCTCGCTTCCACTCGTGGGCGACGCGTAGCGACCGAGGCCCAAGCTCCCGCTGAATGAGCTGCAGCATCTCGCAGATGGTTTCCTGGTGCTGGCACTCGTGCTGCACGGCAAAGTCCCACGCATACCCGTTGCGAAGAAGCAGGGACTCTGCTTCCAGATCTGCGGCGGACAGCGCGTCCAAGGCGCGTTCCCGCGTGATGGCCAGGTATCGCTTGATGCCCGCGCGATCCGGAATGTTGACGCGGTTGTCCTTCGGATTCTCGGGTGTATCCGAAAACAGGAATGAAAGATGGTCGTCAAGCAGCGGCTGCCCCATCGCTTCGCCCACCGACCAGAACTCCTCGGTGCGCCCAACGTGCCCAAAGTGCCAACCGATCGGACTGTAGAAGCTGTGCACCCGTCGGCGCAAGAACTCCTCGGGAACTTGATCCAGGAGCCACAGCGTCTTGGCGCGAACTGCCTCCAGCCGCGAGATGAGCTCTGCCTTTAGGGTCTGCGGAGCAAGGTCAGCGCGAACCATTTCTCCTCGTCAATCCAGCGATCGACGAGGCTCAGTCCCGAGCCGTGCGCGATCTCCTCGAAGCCTTCTAGCGAATACTTGTGACTGTCCTCGGTGTGGATGTACTCGCCACGCTTGAAGCGCATGCTGCCCTTCATCCCGCCGATCCGGACCCACTGGTTGCACTGCGCCACAAGTCGCATCTCGACTTTATTCTGGTCGGGCAGGAACGGGGCGCGATGGGCAAAGCCGTCCAGGTCGAATTGCCCTCCAAGCTCCCGATTCACCCGCGACAGCAGGTTCCTGTTGAAGGCTGCCGTCACTCCCGCCGGATCGTTATAGGCAAGCTCGATGATCGCCGGGTCCTTGACCAGATCGATCCCGACCAGCAGCCGGTCGTCCGGGCCCATCTGTTTGGCCACGCCGGCGAGGAAACTCTGCGCGTCGAGCGGCGTGAAGTTGCCGATGTTGCTGCCCAGGAACAGCAAGAGCCGCGGTGCGTTGGGAGTGGGCAACGAATGCAACGCATCGCGATACTCCGCGGCAATGGCGACGACATCGAGGCCCGCGTGCTCGTTCAGCAAATTCACGGCGGAGCTTTGAAGCGCGGCCTGGGATATGTCGATCGGCACGAACCGTAGCTCCTTCTGATTGACCAGGGCCGCTTCCAAGAGCAATCGCGTCTTCTCCGCGCTGCCGCTGCCGAACTCGACCATCTCGATGCGCTTGCCCACCGCTGAAATGATTGAACCGGCGTGGCTCTGCAAGATCGAGCGCTCTTTGCGAGTCAGGTAGTACTCGTGCAAGCGAGTGATCGCCTCGAAGAGCGCCGATCCGACCTCGTCGTAAAGGAACCGCGAGGGGATCGTCTTCTGCTCGCCGGCCAAACCTTCCAGAGCCGCCGTTCGGAAGTCCGGTTGAGCCTTGGGCGGAACGACCACGTACCGCAGTCGCGGGACGTCTTGCAGGGACCGAGCCGAAACCATGCTGCCAATGCTAAGAGCGGCGCTCATCGAGTGATCTCCTTCCTATCTTGCATCAGCCTCAATCTGCAGACGCGGCAAGCGTCCCAAATAGCCCCGCCGGGCATGCAATGTATGACCGCCATTGCCGCTTCTACGTTCAAACGAGCTAGTCGAGCGCCTTTCGAACGATCCTCCGAACCAGCTCGGTAGCGGCCCCGTACACCAGATGCCCACCGAGCGCATAGCCGTGCGTCGAGAGCGGGTACTTGTTCGGCCAATCGGATAAACCCACGGCCGGCACGGCCAGCTCATCGCCGAACAACCAGACTGCGGTGCCGAACGCAGTGCCGCCACCGATGGTGGCTTCCGGCACCACTTCCGCGACTGCCCCGTATGCCATCGCTGCCACTGCACCAAAGCCGTAATCCACGAGTGGCCCGGCGAGTTCCTTCTCCTTCTTAGTGAGCTCGTGATGGAAGAGCTTTTCAGAAACGGCCTTCGCCGCCTTGACGGTCGTGGGGTCATCGGAGATCTTCGATTCGTTCTGAGCGGCCGGATCGCCAGCCTCCGGTCTCGGCTCATGCACGGTCTGCAATTGCGTCAGCTTGGTTTGAAAGCGGTCCTTGAGCCATGTGGCAACTAGGCCCGCCACCAGTCCGGCAACCAACCCTTTGAGGATGTCTGGACGCTCTCTTTCAATGCGGAATCCAGCGATCTTCATGCATCCTAAGGCGAGACGAGCAGCCTTTACGTTCTCTCCAGCTTCGCTCGGTCCCATCCGCCGCGTTTGGCGCCCGCCTCGTACGAGCTCTGCATGAAGTCCAGAAGGCCCTGGCGCGGATCGTCCATCTGGCGAAGGTCTTCGTATCTCAAGAGCGCGTACGGAGAGCCGTTCACGTCGCCCCAAAAAGCCTTCGCGGGGCCGAGCGGCTCCTTCGTAATATCGTCCGGCGCTGGATAGGTGTAGCAGTAGAACATGGGCTCTGGCGTGGTGTTATCGCCAAACCAGAACCCGGTGCTGATGACCTCATGGGAATACGCTTCGCGGTTGACCGGATCCCAATCGGGGCGATCGGGTCCTGAGCGGCCCGAGAACCTTGTGACCGCAAGATCGAAGCCGTGCCAGAACATGTGGACTGGGCTGCACTTGCCCACGTATCGGCTTCTAAACTCCTTTAACACCGGCTCGATCTCGCGAAGGATTCGGGAGGCACGCGCAACCGCCGGCGCGTCGTACGCCTTGTGCTGCGTGTCTTCGGCAAACGGCACCACGCTCCTGCACTTGAACGGCACGGGATTGATCTTGACCTCAGCGCCGAAGTCGTCGAGAGCGTCCATCAGCTCCTCGTAAAACTCGCACACGGGACGCTTTCCCAGCGGGATCTCGATCTTCTCGCCTTCAGTATTGCGAACCGAGACGCGGTGATCCATCAAGTCGAATTCGATGTCGATCATGCCGGCTTTGAGAGGGATAGCGCCGGTCGTCAGACCCCTCGGCGAGACGTAGAGGGGCACATGCCACCAGTGGTTCATGAACGGATGGAGCTTCATCCGCACCTTGCCCACGATCTGGACCATGAGCTGCCAGTGGAGAAGCGTGTCCTCCCAGTTGGCCAGAGGCATTGCCTCGAGGTTTTCTTTTCGCATCAGACCAATTCCTGGTCGACGTAGCACCACCGCCAGTCTTCACCGGGCTCGAAGGACTGGACGATCGGGTGGCTTGTTGCGTGGAAGTGTTTGGTCGCGTGCTTGTTCTTGGAGCTGTCGCAGCAGCCCACGTGCCCGCAGGTGAGGCAGAGGCGCAGGTGCACCCAGTCGTCGCCCATCTTGAGGCACTCCTCGCATCCGTTCGCGTGTGGCACGACGGCACGGATCATGTCCAAGTGCGTGCATACCGTTTGCATTGTGCTCACCTCCTCGGTCAGTGTACGGCCTCGACAAGCCTTAGGCTCAAAGGGTCGGCTGCGTGTTCAGACCTACGCGACTGTTGAGCGTCCCGTAAACTGGGCGCATGCTGCAGCCCGGCGTTTATCCCGCAAGCGTCACACCGTTCGATGAGCGCGGACGAGTGGATATGGCTGCGATGGCGCGGCTGCTGGCGTGGTTTGAAGCAGCGGGTTGCAAAGGAGCGGTGCTGGCCGGCACCAACGGAGAAGGCCCCTCGCTAAGCGCGATAGAAAAGCGAGATCTTGTGCGGGACGCGATGCCGCTACGCGGTCGTCTCGAGATCGTGTTAGGAATCGCCACCTCTAGTCTCGAAGAAGCTGTTTGGCTGATCAACCAGGCCGAGAAGGCTGGGGCCGTTGCTGCCCTCGTCATGCCGCCCAGCTACTTCCGCGAGGCAAGTGAGGAGGGGATCCTGGAGTGGTTCCGGGCCCTCATGGATCGCACTTACCTGCCGCTCCTTGCCTACAACCTCCCGCAGCGGACGGGAATTACCATTACGGCCGAGATGCTGAAGCGGCTCGCCGAGCACGAGCGTTTCGCAGGCGCAAAGGATAGTAGCGGCGTTCGAGAGAACTTGGCCGCCTACGCAGCAGTGAAAGGTAAGGCGCTCTACGTTGGAAACGAGACGCTCCTGATCGACGCGCTCGAGGCTGGCTGGACCGGCACGATCAGCGGCGCCTCCAACGTCATGCCGTATCCGCTGACGCAGATCGTGAACGATTGGACCGAAGGCAAACCTGAGTCCGCGGAAGCCAAATTCCAAATCGCTCTTTCCGCGATCAAATTGCTCCGCGATCAAGCCCAACCGTCGACTAACAAGGCATTGCTGCGCGATATCGGAGTTATTCCATCGGGTGCGGTCCGGTTGCCTCTTGCCTCGTTGGAACCGGAACGAGCCACGGCTTTACGAAGCGAGCTCGAGGCCCATGTGGGTCCGCTCGACCGCCAGGCGCGCATCACTGCCTGAATCCCTCCGACCATTTACCATTTACCACTTACCATTTACGGACCCTCGGCTCCGTGCAATGTATCATCCCCCCATGCTTCTGCAGGGCAAGAAGGGCCTGGTCCTGAACATCACCAACGAAAAGAGCATCGGCTGGGCGGTGGCCGAGTACGCCAACCGGCAAGGCGCCACCGTCGGCGTCGGCGCCCAAGCCGAGCGCACACTCAAGAACGTCAACGAGCTCATCCAAGGCAAGGAGCGCTACGACGCGTTCACCATCGACTTCGCCATCGAGGAGCAATTCGAGCAACTGCGGGCCGAGGTCGAGAAGAAGTACGGAAAGATCGATTTCCTCGTGCACTCCGCTGCGTTCGCGCCCAAAGATGGACTCCAAGGCAAGTTCATGGATGTCTCTCTGGAGAGCTTCCAAACGTCTCTCGCCGTCTCCTGCTTCTCTCTCGTGCAGCTCTGCAAAGCACTTGAGCCGGTCATGAACGACAACGCGAGCGTTATGACCATGAGCTACTTGGGCAGCGTTCGCGCGTGCCGAAACTACAATGTCATGGGCGTGGCCAAGGCTGCCCTAGAGTCCGCGGTTCGCTATCTCGCCGTCGACCTCGGTCCGCGAGGCATCCGGGTCAATACGATCTCGCCCGGACCCATGAACACGGTTGCCGCGCGAGGCGTGAAGGGCCTTTTGGACATGATCAACTATGTCGCGGACACCGCCCCACTTAAGCGTGCAGCGGTGCAGGAGGACGTGGGCGGCGCCGCCGTGTTCCTCATGAGCGACCTCAGCAAGGGCGTGACCGGCCAGGTCATTTACGTGGACGCCGGCTACAACATCGTGGCTCTCTAATGCGCCTGCTCGCGATCACGCACTGGTCGTTCGGTCGAGACCGCGAGCTTCTCAGGTCCTTCCGCGAGTCGTTGGACTTGCCCGCCATCGATCTGCACGATCTGCGCGCCGATCCCGATCTCAATAGGACGATCGTTGTCTTTTCCGCCGAGCACGAGCTCGTTCAGTCGACCATTACTGGACTAGCCGACCATGCTCTCCCGCGGATCGACTTGAGCAGACACACCGGGACGCATGAACGAACCGGCGCTCTGGATTGTTGCGCGCTCGTGGTCCCGTTCCGCGATCCGACCCGACAAGAGTTGGAGGTTGCTCATGCCTCGGCCGATCTCCTTGCGGCGGGAATCGCCGCTCACCACGAGGTACCCGTGTTCCTTTCAGACAAGGCCGCCAGGCGCCAGGAGGCGGAGGTCCTCCAAATCAAGGAAGGCGGGTTCGGATTTCTGGCTGAGCGGAGATTAATGCCCGACTTCGGGCCGTCTCAGGTCCACCCTCAACTTGGGGTGAGCATCATCGGCGTGCGGGACTTTTATTTGACTTTCCAAATCGACTTTGAGGCGCCGAACGGTGGCTTCGCCCGAACCTTGGAACGGGAAGCACGGGAATTGCGCACCGCCGGCGATCCACAATTCCTAGGGACGGAACCCTCCTCGCACGTGCTGGCTAGCCGAAATCGGGCGAGGCTTTTTATCGAGCTCGGCCTCCCCGACCTTGCTTCGCCGGACCCGATCATCGAATGGGCTTTGGACCGTAGCGCGCGCGCCGGTCTTCGCGCGTATGGGGCCGAGCTGGTCGGAGCGATACGAGTAGGCGACCTGCCCGGTGCTACCCGGCTGTCAGTTAGAGATCCGCAGGTTCTGGGATAAGGCGGTAAATGGTAAGTGGTAAATGGTAAATGGCCCAGACGGAAATCCCGAGCAGATTCAGCTGCGCTACCCGAAGTAGACTTGCAACTCGTTCGTGCGCCAAGCGCTGATCGCTCTCGACTTTTGATCAAGGCTTAGACTTCCGAGTCCGGGCCATTTACCACTTACCATTTACCATTTACCTTCCTATGCGCTTCGACATCGGATTCCTCGGCGGTGGGCAGTTGGCCCGGATGTCGATCCAAGCAGCCCAGCGGATGGGTCTGAAGTGCATCTCCCTCGACCCGGGCGAGCAAACCCCGGCATCTGAGCTCGCGCCGGCTATCGTGGGCGACCTTAACGATCCCGACAAGATCGCGGAGCTAGCGCGTCAAAGCGATCGCCTCGCGCTCGAAAACGAGTTCATCCCTGCCGTCGCGCTACGAGAAGGCTTGAAGAAAGCCGGTGTGCCGGAAACAAGCCTCATCCCGGAGATCGACACGCTCGCCACCATCCAGGACAAGCTGCTCCAACGACAGGCGTTGCTGAGTGCCAGCGTTCCGTCTCCAAACGCCGTGCCCATCGAGGCAGATGGCTCGCAGGCGATTTCTCAAATCGGTTTCCCGATGGTCCTCAAGGCTCGCTTCGGCGGATACGACGGCCGCGGTACCCGCTATGCCCGCACGATGGAGGAATTCCAGTCGCATGCCCACCTGTGGGAGAAGGGGGGATGGATGGCCGAGTCTTTTGTGCCGTTTCGTCGAGAGCTGGCTGCGATGGTCTTCATCGACCGTCAAGGAAAGGCGGGCTGCTTCCCCACGATGGAAACCGTCCAGACGAACCACGTCTGTGACCTCGTGTTCCCAGCCGGAGTCGATGCTTCTGAGACGGCGATTGCCGCCGTCCGCGCGGTCAACGGCCACGGCCTGTTCGGCGTCGAGATGTTCGAGCTGGAGGACGGTTCGGTGCAAATCAACGAGTTGGCGCCGCGGCCGCACAACACCGGCCACTACACGCTCGATTGGGGCGGAGTCAGCCAGTTCGAGCAACACGTGCGCCTGGTCATGGACCTTCCCACCGTGCAGCCCTCGGGCCAAGACACTTGCATGGCCAACCTTCTCGGTGAAGAACGAGCAGGCGATTACCGCAACGGCCTCAGAGCAGCCTTAAAAGCCGAGCGGGAAGCACGAGTGCATTGGTACGGCAAAGCCGCGTCGAGGCCGGGCCGCAAGATGGGCCACATCAACGTGGTCGGCGCGGATAGCGTTGAGCGTGCGAAGCGAGCTCGGGAAGCTTTCTACGCAGCCTGGGGCAGGTAGCCGGGCGCACAGATACAATCCGATCCTATGCGCCGCGCCATTGTCATCGTTCTCGACGGCTGCGGCGCGGGTGAAGCTCCGGACGCTGCCGCCTTCGGCGACCAAGGCTCCGCCACCATCAAGCATGTCTGGGAGGCGGTCGGCGGCTTCCACGCCCCCAACCTTGCCGGATGCGGCTTCCTAAGCGCATGCGGCATTAACGACATTGGCCCGCTCCTTGGATCGGAGACAAACGCCCAGCCGATTGGACCCACGGCAGAACTCCGCGCCCGCTACGGCCGCCTGAGAGAGCTCTCGATCGGCGGCAAGGATTCGGTGACAGGGCACTGGGAGATGATGGGCATCGTCACCGATCAGCCTTTCCCCACCTACCCGAACGGCTTCCCTCCGGACCTCATCCAAGCTTTCGAAAGGGAGATCGGAACGAAGACGCTGGGCAACAAGCCGGCCAGCGGAACCGCGATCATCGCCGAGCTGGGCGCGGAGCACATGCGCACCGGCTACCCGATCGTCTACACCAGCGCCGACAGCGTGTTCCAGATCGCCTGCCACGAGCAGATCGTCCCATTGGACCGGCTGTACGAGATGTGCCTGATCGCTCGAAGGCTCTGCGTTCCGCCCCACAACGTGCAGCGAGTCATCGCCAGGCCCTTCATCGGAGACGCGCAGACGGGGTTCACACGCACGCCGAACCGAAAGGACTTCCCTCTTCCGCCCCCGCCAAACCTGGCCGACCAGATCGGTGACGTGTACGGCGTCGGCGTCGTGCCCGAGCTGTTCGCCGGCCGCGGGTTCCGTCCCACCCGGCGGACGCAAAGCAACGCTGAGCATGAGATCGCCCTGCGGGACGCGCTCATGTCGGATGCGAGGTTAATCTTCGCGAACTTCGAGGACTTCGACATGCTCTATGGCCACCGCAACGACACGCCCGGTTTCGCCAAGTGCCTCGAGGGATTCGACGTGTATCTGGGCTCGGTCCTCCAAGCTCTCCGGCCAGACGATCTCCTCATCCTGACCGCGGACCATGGAAACGACCCCACAACCCCCTCGACCGACCATTCTCGCGAGTACGTGCCGGGATGTTTAGTTAGCCAATCCATAACGCCGCTCGCCTATGGAGACGTGGATGGAATGACGGCGATCGGAGCGACGGTCGCTGCCTGGATCGGCGTGGCCTGGAAGCTCGGAACGAGCCTGCTGGAAGGCTGATAAAAAGTAGAGGGCCCGCAGTCGCCAAGGGGAGAGCAAACGCGACTAACGGGCCAATCTCTGTTGTGTATTGACTACCTTTCCACGGAAAACGACGAGGGATATTTTGCTGTCTGTGAAGCAAAAGACAAAGTAACTCAGGCTCAAGAGGACCCAAAGAGTCTCGCATCAAGCGGGGCACAATGCAGGCATGATCGAAGAGCCGGTGGCAACCGAGCTGACCCTCGACCCTGACGATTGGGAATCCTTCCGGGCCCTTGCGCACAGGATGGTCGACGATGCTCTCGATGAGATCCGCACGATAAGGTCCAAGCCTGCCTACGTTCCTCCTCCGGCAGCCATAAAGGCGCGCATCCTCGAAGAGCCGGTCCCCACGGAGCCGCAAGGCGAAGAGGCCGTTTACAACCAATTCCTAACCGACGTCTTCCCGTACCGGAACGGCAACATCGGCCCGCGATTCTTCGGTTGGGTCATGGGCAATGGATTTCCGATGGGCTTCATGTCCGACATGCTCGCCGCGACCATGGACCCACACATGGCCGGGCTTAACCAGTCGCCACGTTTTGTCGAGGAGAAGGTCATCGACTGGTTCCGCGAGCTCATGGGCTTCCCAACAACCTCCAGCGGGCTTCTACTGAGCGGCGGCAGCATGGCGAACCTCACCGGCTTGGCTGTCGGAAGGTACGTCAAAGCCGGTTTCGATGTCAAGGACCGCGGCCTTTGGGATCGGCCAATGATGACGGTCTACGGCACGGAAGAGACGCATAGTTGGGCCAAGAAGACGGTCGAGCTCTTCGGTATGGGCGATCAATCCTTGCGCCGCGTCAACTCCCATTCGGACTTCACGATGGACGTTGACAGCTTGCGAGAGGCGATTCGCAAAGATAAGCGGGCCGGTCATCAGCCGATAGCCGTGCTCGCCACCGCGGGAACCGTCAATACAGGCGCGACGGACGACATGAACGCCATCGCGGACCTGTGTCAGGAAGAAGGCCTGTGGATGCACGTTGACGGCGCGTTTGGCGCTCTCGCTGCCATCTCCCCTAAGCTCAAGCATCTCGTCCGAGGCATGGAACGGGCGGACTCGGTCGCCTTCGACCTCCACAAGTGGATGTATCTGCCCTTCGAGATCGCGTGTTTGCTCGTGCGAGATGGCGAGGCACACCACGCTACGTTTTCAAACTCCGCAACCTATCTTCAGATCTTCGATCGCGGCGTGGTCGCCGGAGGCATCCCCTTCGCGGACAGGGGCATCGAGCTCACGCGTGGATTCAAGGCGCTCAAGGCATGGATGTCGATCAAGGCGTACGGTTTGCCCAGGTTTGCCAATCTCATCGAGCAGAACGTGGGCCAGGCGCAGTACCTCGCTTCGCTCGTCGAAGCCGCTCCTGAGCTCGAGTTGACCGCGCCCGTGCCGCTGAACATCCTGTGTTTTCGGTTCGTCGCTTCGGGCCTGAGTCTAGAAGAGCAGAACACTGTCAACCAAGAGATCCTTTATCGTCTGCAGGAGCGCGGCATCGCGGTCCCCTCGTCCACTGTGCTGGACGGCCGGTTCTGCATCCGAGCCGCCCTAGTCAACCATCGGACCAAAAGAGAAGACCTACACATCCTGGTTGATGGAGTCATCGCTCTCGGACAAGAGATCTTGAACGAGCGCCGATAATGATTCCGCCCCATGTCGAGCAAAAGGTGGTCAGCGTCTGGGGCGACGAGGGCCGCCAATGGTTGGCAGACTTTCCCCGTCTGCTTGACCGCGCCATGGAAAAGTGGCGACTCACCGAGATCGAGCCGGCGCCAGATTTGTCGTACAACTTCGTCGCGTTCGCCCAACAAAATGGGAAACCGGTCGTGCTCAAGATGGGCGTGAAAAACCCGGAATTGGACCGCGAAGCCGAAGTCCTGAAGGCATTCGGCGCCGCCGGCGCGGCAACCGCCATCGACTACGATCCCGAATTAAGCGCGTTGCTCTTGGAGCGACTCATGCCGGGAACGACTCTCTGGTCGGAATGGACCCGCGAACGCGACGAGGAGCACACGCGCATCGCGGCCAACCTCATGAAGCGCCTTTGGCGCGATCCTGTCCCCGGCTATCCACGCACCGAGGACTGGTGCCTCGCGTTCGACAGGCACTTCGCCGCATATCCAGAGGGCGGACCTGTGCCACGCGCCTTAGTCACACAAGCTCAACAACTCGCCGATGAGCTTCACGCCGGCACCACAACCCACGTTCTCCTCCACGGAGACCTGCATCACGGCAACATCCTGCGTTCCGGGGAAACCTGGAAGATCATCGATCCTAAAGGCGCCAACGGCGATCCCGCCTTCGAGGTTGGTGCGTTCCTCTACAACCCCATAGATCGCATCGATACAGTGCCGGACCTTGCCCGAATGCTGCGCCGCCGCCTCGAAATCATCGCGGAAGTAACCGGTATCGATCGGGAGAGATTGAGGAACTGGGCATTCTGCACGGCAGTGCTCTCTGCGTGCTGGAGTGCCGAAGACGGAGAATCCGATCAGGCAGTGATCCGGTGCGCGCAAGCCCTTCTCCAGGACGCCTAGCTATTTCCTCGGGATCGGCTTCAAAACGGCGAGCCACGCGCTTTGGAACTGGTCCGATTGATTCCTCAGATTCGTGATCTCGTCTTTGACCTTCTTCTGGTGCTCGTCCACAAAGAGGTTCACCCGATCCCCCGCCGCATCGACCTTTCCCGAATCCCCTTCGCCGAGCGCGCTTGCGTAACCCTGGAAGAGGTCGGCTTGCCCCCTGTAGAAGCTGTAGGTCTCGTCTTGCAGCGGCTGCATGTTCGGTGGGGGATTGAATTCCTTGACGCGCGCCGCGATCTCGCGGATCTGATCGGAAATGTGCTGCGCCGCGCCGCCGATTGCCGCTGCTCGACTTCCGCCAGGGTCGCCCGAAGCCGCTAGGGCAGCCGCAGTCTCGGGGCTCTTCTCGATAGCTCGATAATCCAACACAGCCTGCCGCCAAGCATGGCTGTACTCCTGCGGGCTCATATGTTCTGAGCAGCCGAGCACGCACGAGGCCATGACAAACGCAAGCAGCACTTTTCGGATCATGTCTACATCCATTATATGGACAAGAGATCGATCCCTAGCCACCGATCTTGCTGCGATCAGGATAGACAGGCGGCACGTAGGGCCTCTTGGGCACCTTTTCCAGCAGTTTCATGCCTTCTTGCACCGCCGCCTCCAGCTGCGCGTCTCGGCCCTGGCGCCACAGATACGGATCTAGGTCCACCGCAATGTCAGGCGCTACGCCCACGTTTTCAATCCCAAACTTCCCGTCGAGCTGTCGAAATGCAATGTTCGGAGCCGTCACGCCGCCACCATCGATGAACGAGGGAAACACCAGTATTCCCACCAGCCCGCCCCAAGTCCTGTGCCCCACGATCGGGCCGAGCTTGTATTGGCGGAAGACCCAAGGGAAATAGTCTCCACCGGAGCCTGAATACTGGTTGATGATCATCACCTTCGGGCCGAAGACGTTCGCCAAAGGAGACGTGATGTCTTTGCCGTGCCGCGGGGTCCAGTAGCTCATGAGCGGCCTTGCCATTTGGGAGACCATGTAGTCGTCGACTTGGCCGCCGTGGTTGAACCGCTCGTCGATGATCATTCCTTCTTTGCCGGTCTGCGCATAGTAATAGCGGTTGAAATTGGTCCAGCCGCCGACGTTGGTATCGGGAATGTGCACGTAGCCGAGCCGGCCCCCGCTCATCTCCTCCACCTTGCGCCGGTTGTCCTCTTCCCAGGCCTTGTTTCTCAGCCCGAACTCGTCGGAGATCGGCACAACGACAACTTCCCGCGACCCTTTCCCATTCGCGTTGGGTCCGACCTTGAGACGCACTTGCCTACCTGCTGTCGCTTCGAGCGCCTCGTTGACGTTGTCCTCCGAAGTGATGTTCTTCCCATCCACTTCTAGGAGGTATTCGCCTGCGACAACATTCACGCCGGGTTGGGTCAGCGGCGCTTGGAGATCGGGATTCCAATTCTCGCCGTTGTAAACGCGGGAGAAACGATAGCGGCCGTTCTCCAGCGAGTAGTCCGCGCCTAGGAGTCCGATGGGCACGTGCCGCACAGCCGGCATATCCCCGCCATTGATAAACATGTGGCCGACGCTGATCTCGCCCAACATGTCCGTAAAGAGATAGTTGAGGTCCGAGCGGCTCATAAGTCCGTCGAGGAACGGCTCATACCGCTTCTCGAGCTTTCCAAGATCCTGGCCGTGGAAGTTCGGCGCATAGAAGAAGTCCCGCTCGATGCGCCATGCCTCGTGATACATCTGCTTCCACTCGTCGCGCGGATTGACCTTCATCGTCATGGACGCGAGGTTCAGCGTGCCCTGGCCAGGCGCGGGAGGAGCCGCGGTCGAAACCATATTCCAGCTTTGGCCCGTGAGCAGGAGCGCCTTCTGTCCGTCCGATGAGATCGCCGCAAAGCGAACTCCGGAAGCGAAGGGCATCGCCTTTCGCTCGTTAATATCGAACTTGATCAGGGCAGTCTGCGGCTGGGAGGTGACTGTCGGGATTGGGTCGACGGTAAAGGCGAAAAATGTGCCTGGCGCGCCCGAGTAGAGCGAGCTGTAATTGGCCGGATCCATCGGCAGGGCGAGAATCCGTTGGCCGATGTTCTCCAGGTCGATCTTGAACGGTTCTGCAGCAGACGCTTTCGGCGCTTCCGTTGGGGCCGGTGCAGCCGCGGGAGGCGTCTTCGGAGCAGTTTCCGGCGGCGGCACGGCCTTCCCCGGATCCCTCGCAGGTATTTCGGGCTTCGGCGGACCAGGCTTCTCCTACTTGATCTTTTCTTCGTCGCTTTGGGGCTCTAACGGGGACGGCAGATCCTTACGCAGAACGCACACATATCCCGCGTACACCGGATTCAGTGCCTGGTAACTCGAAAGATCCAGCCACGCGTGGCCCGGACCCACAGTCGTGCTCGCCACAAAGTACAGATACTTCCCGTTCTTATCGAACACCGGTGAGATCGCGTAGCTGAGGCCATCGGTGAGCTGTGTCGCTTTTCCGGTCTCCAAGCTGTACAGGAAGATCGCGCCCATGTGGTTGTCCAGCTCACGCGCATAGGCAAGCCACTTGCTGTCGGGCGACCATGCCGGGCGGATTGAGAACGCAGGGTTTTCGTATGGGTTTGTGTCGGCTCTAGTGTTGTTGCCGGATGCCAGATCGAGCACCCAGATCATGTGCCGGTTGTCCGTGTAGACGATTTTCTTGCTGTCCGGCGACCAGAGCGGGTTGTAGTAATACGCGGGCGCGTCGCCAAGCTTGTAAGTCCTCCCTTTACCTTCCCCATTGGACTTTTCGATGACCAGGTGGTATTCGCCGGCCGCATCCGAGAGGTACGCCACGGACTGGCCATCCGGGGACCACGAGGGCATGCGGTCCGCCACGCCCGGCGTGTTAGTCAGGTTGCGTATATCGCCCTTGGATCCGGGAACGCTGAAGATCTCGCCCCGCGCTTCGAAGACGGCGCGCTGTCCCGTCGAGGAGATATCCGCATTAAATATGAGGGGCGCCACGTTCTTGAACGCCGGTCGTGCCTCCGGAAAATCGCCCTTGATCGTGATCGGGACCTGGTGCTCCTCGCCGGACTTGAGATCGTAAAGATGGATCGAACCGAGCTGCTCGTAGACGATCGCGCCCGCTCCTGCATCAGCCGCCTTGAAGTCGAAGCCGTTGTTTGGGACCTTCTCGGCCACGTCCCCGCTCTTGGCGTCATAAGCCCACAAGCTGACCGGACCTTTGCGATCGGACAGAAAGAAGATCTTGTCGCCGATCCACATTGGATGGCTCTCGTTCGAGTTGTTTCTTGGGATCTCGCGAGTTTTGGAATCGCTCAGATCGCCGATCCAGATCGGCGTGGTTTGTCCGCCTCGATAGCGCTTCCATGCATCTTGCCATCGAAAACCCCCCACGTAAGCGATCTTGCTTCCGTCGGGGGAATATGAGACCTCTGTGCCACTGGGAAACGGCAGGGCCGTTGGGAGCCCGCCGCCGACCGGCACGGTGAACATACGGATCAAGTCCGTGTTGCTCAGATAGCTGGACGCGAAAACCACCTTCTTGCCGTCGTTCGTCCAGCCCATCACGCCTTCGGCATCGGGCTCGTAGGTGAGCCGTTTGGGGACGCCGCCTTCTGCGGGCATCACGAACACGTTCGTGTTGCCATCGTAGTTGCCGGTGAACGCGATCCATTTGCCGTCTGGCGAAAAATGGGGGCTGCTCTTCCTGCCGGCACCGGTCGTAAGCCTTTCGGCCTCCCCTCCGTCTCGGGGCACGGACCACAGGTCTCCGGCAAACGAGAAGACGATCGCGCTTTCGTTTACGGTTGGTTGCCGCATCAGCAAAGGAGGTGCACCGGTTTGGACCCTGGTGTTGGAATGTGCGGCGAGAACGAACAAGAAAGTGGCGGCGATCATGACCGCATGCATGCTACCGAACGGTCCTGGCCCGCATGGAGAATAGGACTCATCGCCCTGCGCAACAACTCGACCAGTACGCCAGAACTCCTATCGGAATACGCTATTCGGCCTCTGGTTTGGAGATTTGCCCAACCCGTGGTAATTTGGAAGGGGCCTGGACCGCTTCGGTCTAGGGAGAGGGGGAATTCTGTTGATTCGAATGTGGTCTGTTACGCCTGGCGCGCGTCTCTTTCGTTTTGTTTGCCTAGTCTTCACGTTGATTGCAACCGTTGCAACTGCCGGTGCCCAAGTCTCGACGTTTGCCGGCAACGCCCAACACACGAACGTCTACTCGACGCCTGCGACGAACATCAACCTGATCCACTGGCAGAAGACGATCGATTACAACCCGGCTTCCTTCGGCCACTACGGCTCGCCATTGGTCACCTTATCGAGCACCGTCATCGTGCCCGTCAAGACTGCCACCGATGGCTTTCAGGTGAACGTGTATGACGCGTCCGGCGCTGACAAATACACGTTGCCCACGGACTACATCCTTCCATCCTACAGCTGGGTGCCCGTCTATCAGCCCGTCGTTACGACCGGATCCTTCGGTACTAGGCTCTACTATGCGGGCGCGGGCGGAACGATCTTCCATATCGATAACCCGGATGCAGCCGTGCCCGGCGTTCCCGTTCGTGAGTGCTTCTACACGGACCTCGTGACCTACACAACGAACGCCTCCTCCTACAACAGCACTGTCTTCGTCAACACCCCAATCACCGCCGACGGCAACGGAAACATCTTTTTCGGCTTCCGCGTGCAAGGCACAGCGCCCGCTCCGCTCGACACGACGCAGAGCGGCTTCGCGCGAATCGATCCGAGCGGCAACGCCACATACGTGCTGGCAGGAAATGCGGCGGGCGACGCGGCCATTGAGAAGACCGCCCACAGCTCCGCGCCCACGCTAAGCAACGATGAGCAGACCCTCTACGTTTACGTGCGGGGCGCTTCATCGGACGCCTACTCTTACCTCCTAGGCCTCGACGCGACCACCCTGGCGACTAAGTACAAGACTCGCCTTTGGGATCCACGCGGCGGCGGAAATGGCGCGAGGATCATCGACCAAAGCACCGCCTCGGTGATGGTCGCTCCTGACGGAGACGTCTACGCGCCCGTGTTCGCGAACCCTTACAACGGCTCGCGCGGATTTCTCCTGCACTTCAACAGCGATTTGACGGTCACGAAGACCCCCGGAGGATTCGGCTGGGACTTCACTCCTGGCGTCGTGCCCGCGAGCATGG
>JAXDKF010000030.1:0-3652 GCA_034667265.1 Fimbriimonadaceae bacterium | reverse complement strand
GCCCCACCTGGCCGCGGCGTTGAGATGCGCAACCAGCGCGGGCGAGAGATCTTCCTTGCCGATCCACAATGCCCAGACAAAAGGAAGCCCGGAGAGCTTGGTCCAGGCTTCTCCCAAATCCAGCACGTGGAGCCCGGTCGGGTCCGCCGCCATGCCTTTGTCTCCGATGAGCACGGCCGCGTCGTTCTGGTCCAGCATGTCGGCCAGATTTGGGAGCGCCTCATTACAGCTTGGCCTGGTTGCATAAATTTCCGCGAGCAATGCGCGGGCGAGGGCGTTGCTGGTCAACGAGCTGGCGTCGAGTGCCAACCGCTTGATCTCGCCAAACGGAACCTTGCTGAACAGGCGCACGCTCTCAACCGGCCCGAGTGAGGCGATCGAGACGCCCTCGGCAAACGTGCGGCCCGGTGTGCGCAAGGCATCGAACGCGGAGGCCAGCACGGCCTCGGCTTCTCCGGCATCAAGCAGTGCGGGCAGACGGGAAGGAACGTCGTAGACCACCTCAACATCCACCGCTTCGGCGAACATCCGCACCAGGGGGCGAGCGTTAATGTACGGGACACAACCTACGATGTGGCTAGGCACCGTTAGATTTTGCGTCATCGCGGACCTGCAGGCGCCGCTTTCGGCCCATAAGTCGCATCGCGAACAGGTCCCGCAACACCTTCGGAGCGTCTCGCCAGAGCACGACTTTGGAGCCTTCCTGGTCCGACCAGCGGATGGGGATCTCGTCGATGCGGTAACCGAGGTCGCGAGCGATCATGAGCGCCTCCATGTCAAAGGAAAAGCCAGCCATCTTCAATCGGCTGAATATCCCACGGGATGCCTTGTGGGTGAAGAGCTTGAAGCCGCATTGCGTGTCTTTGATGCCGCGCACGCCTACGGCCTGCACGATCACGTTGGACATCCGTCCGAACGCTTCGCGGTACAACGGCTGGTGCTTTTCCAGCTTGCTTTCTTTGAGGGGCCGGCTCCCGATCGCAACGTCGGCGCCTTGGTCCATGTGCTGCATGACCTTGGCCGTTTCTTCGGGTGGCGTTGCAAGATCGGCGTCCATGAACAGAACGCGGTCGCCTTTCGCCGCCAGCATGCCAACGCGCACGGCATTGCCCTTGCCACGGTTCGGGTTGTAGGAGATGAGCCGCACATTCGGCTTTCCCGATGCGAACTCGTTAACGATCTCCTCGGTGCGATCCTTGCTGCCGTCGCTGACGACGATCATTTCCCAAGAGTAGGTTTGGCCGTTGAGGTACTCGACCATCTGCTGCAGGGTGCGGCCGATTCGTGCCTCTTCGTTGTAGGCCGGGATGACCACGGACAAGAACGGCGCGTCCAAAACGGAGGCGAGTCTACCGTTGCTTGCCGCCAGAGCCTGGCTCCGATGTCGCTCCACGTACTGTTTCAAGCGACGTGATCTTCTCGGTAGTTTCCGCCGGGTGGCTTTGCGCCACTGTTTGCATGCTCGCCACAGTGGACTTTGGCGTGACCACCAAAAGGTTGGTGAGGCGGCGACGAGGAGAGAGCAGCATCTCGCCGTTGTAGTAGAGGCACGTAGAGCTTCCACCGTCCAAGCTGATGCCGTTTTTGACGCCAAACGAGACCATCGCCCGCCCGAATTGGCTCAGCGTCACGGGCTTCCCGGTTGCGAATAGTACGAGCTTTCCGGACTTGGTGAGGCCGATGCCGGTGCGGGCCGCACGTCCCCAAATGGCGCGGTCCTTAAATCGCTGCGACTTGGGATCGGGATTCACACGGCCATCGCTGACCACTCGCACGGCACCGCGGAGTCCGTACTGGAACATCGACCACTCGGTCTTGCGGAGAAAATGCTCGTCGAAAATGCTCACTTGCCCGAAGTAGTCGATGGCGAGACCGCTGCCGCGATTTCCTTTGGCCTTGAGATCGCCGTTGACGAGGACGTCGGCCACGGGCGTCGAGTGCGAAACGCTGAAGAAGGTGCCGGTGATCGCCGCGACAGGTTGCTGCGTGCCGATCATTTTCCAAGCGGAGCGGCTTCCATCGGCCATGACAGTCTTCACGGCCAGGTCGCCAGCCGACAGGTCTACGACTACCGCGTGGTAGCGAACGCCGTTACGCACGAAGGAAACATGCGCGACCGACGATGCGTGCACGACGCATGCCGCCAACCCCAACCCAAGGATGCCAAGAAACTTCATTCAGTAACGCCTAATTACGATACGAATCAAGGGAATCGTCTCCGTTGCGGACTATTTGGCTGCTTAGCCGAATAAGCGAACGCCACAGCAACGGCGACAGAACTCCGACGAGTCCATTGTAAGGCGAGTTACTGCCAATGGCTAGGGAAAGCGAGACCCGCGTCAAAGGAACCGGCAAATATATGCGGCTCGCAAGGTCAACGCGGGCCGTTCTGCAACTTGCGTGCGCATCGCTCCAAGATGTCGTGGCGCCCGACCTGCTGAGCCGCGTAGCCGAGCGCATTCCAAAGATGCGCGCCAAGAATCGCCGGATCGAAAGGCATGGTGCGCTCGTACCGTCCAGACGCGGCGAGCTCCTCGAGCGCGAGGAAAGCTTTGAGCGAGCCCTTGCTATTTTGGCGACGGAGCTCTGCCGTGCCGATTGCCCAGAGGACGCCTGGATAGTCGGGAAACCACTGCCAGGCGCGCTCGATCACCGACGACACGCGAGTGCTGTTGAGCTGGTCGTCCGGCGTGTCCTGCAGCAGAGAAGAAAAGACACCGGCGACCATGCGCGTTGAAGCCTCCTTCTGGGTCAGCGCTTCGTCCGCGGCTTGCTCGATCAGAGCGGATGCGCGGGGGTCTTCCAGATCGCGATACATGACCGCGCGCATGGCTTGGTAATAGGGTTGGTCAGGTCGCGCGGTCAATTCGTTTTCAATCAGCTCGATGTTCCGGCGAAGCTTGGCTTCCGAGCCCTTCGAATAGCCGTCGTGCCAGAACCATAGCGACGAATTTCCGACCGTCATTCGAGCAAACGCCTCTTCGATTCCGCGATTAGAGATGTTCTCATGAACGAGGCCCTCGTAGCGCAGGCGGGGATCGTTGCGCCACAGGCGGAAGATGGAGATCTCCCGGAAGCGGCCGTCCTCCAAGATGTCGCGGCGGATCAGCTTATGGCCGTAGACGTCCTTCTTGCCCATCAGCTTTAGAAGGCGCTCCTTGGGATCAGCCTCGAACCACTCGTCGGAATCCAGCCGAAGAACCCAATCGGTGGTCACCATGTCCAGCAGGCGGTTAAGGCCGATGCTGAAGGAGCCGGGCCACTCGATCTGCTCCACATGAGCCCCTGCCGCCCGAGCGACTTCCACGGTGTCATCTTTCGAGCCGGTGTCCAAAACCACCACTTGGTCGACTGCCTTTTGCGCGGCATCGATGCAGCGCTTAAGACGCGCGGCATCGTCGCGGACCATGACGGCGAGGGAAAGGGATGGCATGCGCTACTTCGAGCTTATCTGGACCACGTCCGGATGGCGCCGGTAATAATCGTCCACCGCGTCTTTCGCTTCTTTGAGCGAGAGATTGCCTTGTTCTCTCAGTTGGCGCACGACGTCCAACTTGGCATCCGCGTCGGTGGTGCCGAGGATCGAGGCGATCATTTCTTCGTTCCTCTTGGCGGTCGCGGGATTGCGACGGCGCATTTCCGCCGCCGCCCA
>JAXDKF010000029.1:0-8474 GCA_034667265.1 Fimbriimonadaceae bacterium | reverse complement strand
AGGTGTGCCGGAGAAGGACACCACGACCTTCCAGACCAAAGGCGGCATACGGCCGGACACCCATGCGGATCAGGGCACAATCGGGACGATCAATGAAGCCGTCACTTCTGGCGGTGGCATAGCCATCGATGGCGGCAAGCTGGCGGGCAATCGTGACGATTTCGAAGGAGATCTCGGCCAACGGGGACCGCGTCCGGCCGGAGCGAATCCCAACAATAGGGTCACGCCCGCGCACGATCTGCCGACGGGAGATTCCGGAAAGACGGCCGACCCTGACTAGGCAGCCGCTTCGGTACCTAGGCGCGCCATCTCGTGGCACCAATGCGCGATGCGCATGCACAGGCCGCCGCATTCATGGGCGCATGGGAAGATAGAGTCGAGGCATGCCTCGTTGCATCGCTCGCATGCCCTCGAGCAGGCCAGCAGCGTCTCGCGCCAATTCTGCGTGTCGTAGCTGATTGCGTCCATCACCTCGCGACATCGCTCGGCGGCGTTTTTGCAGTAGATCAGCACACGCCGGTCAGGCGTCACCGCGCTTACTTGTTCCGCACAATTGTCGCAGGCGGCTGCGCACTTCTCAAATAGATCTCTGGCGTCACTAACAACTGACATTTGAAGAATTCCCGTGCCCACTTCTCACGTTGGCAAACACGGCAAAGTCTCCACCCGCAAATTGACGAGCAAGCAAACCGAACCTGTTAGAGTCGCTAGGCTGCTATGGACGAGCCCGCCAAAACGTGCTCTCCACATACTGCGGCGATGCGAGCGCACTCCACCGCGCAGTCTTGGCAGCACATGAGGATGGAATCCTTGCAGACGCTCTCGACGCGGTCGCAGGCCTTGATGCAGGAGATCAGCATCTCGATGGTGGGCATGCGCCCGGCGACCAAAACCTCTTTGACTTCACGGCACCTTTCGGCCGCATAGCGGCAGTAGATTAGGATCCGGCGGTCAGGAGTCAATGTGCTTGCCTTTTCGGCACAGTCGTCACAGATGACGGCGCACCTTGCAAAGAATTCAGGATTCAGTCTTGTCAGTGTCACGGTAGTCGGGGCCCTCAGCCATGCCTAAGGTTTGGCTCCGCCGGTAATTGCACTAACTGGGAAAAATGCTGGCGGCCAGTCCAGGCCGCGTTCGCGCGCATGAACCGCAATTTCGCGGCGCAAGCAATTACGCAAAGTTGCGTCTGCGGACGGCTGCCCTGCTAAACGGCCGTGGGGGTCGGGGGTTCTTCCGTTTGTTCGGCGGGCTTAGCCGCGCGGAGTTTCGCGAGCTTCTGATCGAACATAGCCGCTGGACGGCCCTCTAGCCCGTGAGGCTTGCCTTCCATGACTGCCGACAGCGCTTCGCACTCAGCGCGCGAGAATTCGACCGACCCGAGCCGATACTCCTCAAATGCCTCGTAGGCCAACGGCGCGACGGCCTTGGCGCACTTGGCCATGGCGTCCGCGTAGACGCGGATCTCATATTGCGCGTGCGCGTCGCCACGCAAAGCCAAGAAGTGAAAGAGGTTATGAAGATCGATCTGCCAGTACCACTCGGTGTAGAGGCTGAGCGGCAGGTTTGACCGCGCCAGTTCCCGCGCGACGCCCTTCTCCAGCATGGTCTGGTAGTTGGCGTAAACCGCCTTCTGCTCGTCCTCCATCAGACGGATGATCTCCATGGCCTGCTCGATCGGGAGGCACTCCTCAGACCGCGCTTGCTTGTTGGATTCGCTCTGATATCGGACCTGGTCCGCCTCCGGCACATAGAACTCGTCCTTCATCACCGAGTACCGGCCGGAGATCTCGTTGAGCCGCGCCGTGCGATGCCGCACCCACTGCCGCGCCACGAAGATGGGCATCTTGGTATGGAACGTGAGCTGCACCTGCTCGAAGGGCGACGTGTGCCAGTTCCGGATCAGATAGTGGATGAGACCACGGTCTTGGCGGTAGGACTTGGTGCCCGCGCCATAGCTGACCCTGGCGGCCTGCACGATCCGCTCGTCCCCGCCCATATAGTCCACCAGGCGCACAAAACCCTTGTCGAGCACGGGAATCTCTTGATCGATGAGGGCTTCTGCTTCGGGGACGACGGTGCGGGCCATGGGCCATTTTAGATTGCCGACTGCGCATTGCAGGGGGGCGCGCAAAAGATTGCGGGAAAATCTGGCTAAGGCGTGACGGTAATTACCCTGGTCGTCGTCTGATCCCCGAAAGCCGTTGCGCCGGCCTTCATGCGCCAGCGCATGTTGTAGTTGCCGGGTGACGCAGGTGCCGTGCACGTGAAGGTGGAGACCTTGTCGGAGCCTCGCGTGATCGAATCGGTCGTCGTGAGCAGGACCTGCGAGACACCCCAGGCGGGATAACCGGCAACAGGCGCCAGGGCGTAGTTCGCGGCTCGAGTCCAGGTGTTAGAGCCCACGTTACGCATGCGGATAGTCACCGAGAATGTGCTGCCTGCCCTCACGCTTGTGGGCACGATTTGCGAGACGTAGCGCGACGCGTTGGAGGCGATGGAAACCATAACGGAAAGCATCGTGGATGGCGCACCGAAACCCGTTGCGCCTTTGCCCATCTTGCACTGGAAGCTGTACGTACCGGGGGTCATCGGCGCGTAGACGTAGAACTTGAAAGTGCGCAACTGGCCGGGAGCGATCGATTCCGAGTCTCCCAGCGAGACGCTGCTCACTCCCCAAGTGCTGCCGTTGACAACGCGCAGCCGGTATATGTCTGCGGCCGTCCAGTTGTTGAAACCCGTGTTCCGAAAGGTTTCAGACACGAGATACGTCTGCCCGGCAACCATCGGCGTGGGAACGGTTTGGCTGATGAATTGCGAGTCGGCGGCAGCAAACTTAACTAGGTTGAGATCGAGCGTGCCCGAGGGGCCGTACGACGATCCGGTCGCATAAAGGTTGCCCGCGGCGTCGCTCGATAGCATCTGGGAGCGATCGTCCAGTAGCTGGCTGTCGTACAGCGCAGCGCCGTTAGTGAAGGCCCCACCTGCCGACGGAAACGCTAGCGTTCCGGTGGCGTTGACCTTCACGAGTTGATAGTCCAACCCCCGAGGGCCGTCGATCATGGTGAGGACAGCCACGCCGCCAAATTGATCAGGCACGAGGCGGGCGACCCCACCAGACCCGCGCGAAATGAAGTCCCCGTCCCAGGACACCGCGCCCGCGGGCGAAATCCTTTCGATCCTGGTGGTCGGCTGGTCGTTGACAAGCAGTTGGCCCTGGACAAAAGAGTTCCCAAGCCCGTCGATGGAGAGCCGGTTGACGTCGCTGCTGACATTGCCTCCCAGCGGCGTCATGCTCCAAACCAGGTTGCCCGCGGTATCGTACTTTGCGAGCTGCACGATGCTTCTGTTCACATTGGCCGGATCGGCAACTGTCGCGTAGGCAAATACACTGCCGGAAGCGTCGACCTGGACAGTCCCCGGGTAACTGTTGTAATTCGGGACGCCCTGCAACCTTGACCAAGCGAACGTCCCCGCCGCGTTAAACTTCGCGAGAGCAGGCACGTCGTTTCCCGAGGCCACGTCTTGGAAACTGTACGAGACAAAGGTGTTGCCCGAGGCGTCCACCGCAACCGCGTTGGGCCAATCTGTGATTCCGCCGGTCTTTTCAGCCGTCCACGCCAAGCCGCCCGACGGGTTAAGCTTGATTACCCGGAGGAACGAGTTGTTTCCTCCCGTGGCGTTGGGCGCCCATGCCGCCATCGCTAGATAGATAGAGCCGTCGGAGCCTGCCTGGGCATCCATGACGAACTGGGAGCCGGGAAATGAATCGTATTTCCACGTGAGGTTTCCTGATGCATCGTAACGCTGCACCAGACTAATTCCGGCTCCAGTGGTCCTCGTCCTGACGATCGCGACGACGCCGCCGGGCCCGACGAAAGGTCCCACGGAGCTGAATCCCGAGCCTCCGAGGTCCGGCAGTCGCCGGCTCCAAGAGACTCCACCGGTCGAGGAGAACTTGACAAGGCTGTGCGGTGAGCTCACGGATGCAAACACGGAAAACGCTCTGCCGATCATGTAAGTCGTTCCCGAGCCATCACTTTCTGCATGAACCGCTACGTCCCCGTCCTTGCCAAAGTCGTAGTCGCTGACCCACATGGCGTTGCCGTCGCCGTCAAAGGCCGTGACCCGGATGTCGGTATGAGTTGGGCCCGGGCTGGTGAATCGGGTTAGAAAGGCGGCCCGACCGGCCGGATCGACCACTACGGACCGCGAATCGAAACTGCTCGGCGATGTCACGCTCTCGACTCGCGACCACTGAAAGCCACCGTCCAGGGCAAACTTGTGGAGAGCGGCGGGTTGCCCCGCTCCATTGCTGAACGAGGCGACATAAGCGTTGTCGGCGGCATCGACGGAGACCCAGCCCTTGCCTACATTGGCGGGCGCAAATCCAGCCAACGTTGCGAATGGACGCTCTGCGCCGGCCGGGGTCAGCCGGGCAACGCCCAATCCCGCAGACGTTCGGCCGACCACTACGAGATCACCCGAAGGAGCAAGAGCAGTCGTGGGATACAGGTGGAGGCCATCGATGCTAGTCCCCCAGACCTGTGCCCCCGAAGCGTTGAACTTAGTGATGTCGATCTTGGTCTCGGCCACGGTCGAGCCGGTGACCAAATAGGAATTTCCCACGCTGTCGACTTGCAAGTCGGGATCGTAACCGACGCCTTTGTCCTCCCAGGCGAGAGCTCCGTTGGAGCCGTACTTCCGCAACAACCACGCGCCTATCGGTCCCCTTCCCATCACGTAGATTGAGCCGGAGCTATCAGTCATGACCTTCATGAACTGCTCGCGCACGTCCGCGGTGGCCGTCTGAACGTTGAACACTGTATTGCCCGTGACGCCGTCGAGCTTGATGAGCTTCCCATCGTAATCGCTCGGGGAGCTCACCCCGTACACCCAGGCCGAGACGACCACGTTTCCGGCCGGGTCCAACGCCGTCCTGACTTGCTGGATGTTAGTTCCACCGGGCAGGATCTTGAGCCAGAGCCGATTTCCGGAACCGTCAAATTTGGCAACGCATAGACGCTTTCCGGGAGCACTTGGAGCGAGCCCCGCCAGCACGACGCCAGAGCCGTTGACCGCCATGTCCCCAACCTCCCCGGGGACGGCTCGAGACCAAAGCTTGGCGCCCGAGGCGTCCAGCTTAAATAGCACGTGGCTCCCACCAACAAACGCGTCTACGTAATAGCCGCCGCCCGGCACATTCAGAATCCGACTCGGCTCCTCCGGTCCTGGCATCGCCAGATTCTTGTGAGCGGACCAGCCGATCGGATACTGGGCGGAGGCGGGCAGGACGAGAGACACGCACACCAGCACGGGCAGAAGGCATCGTAAAACGTTCATGGCAGGAGGGAACAACGTTAGATCGTACAACTTAGGGTCCCATCTGCCGTTCCCATTCCGTGCGGCCTCTGTAGCAACGTTCTTCGATCACGTCGTCTCTCGCGGACCTCTTGCCACTGCTCCTTGCATCTAAGCTGAGAGAATGCTTGCACGGTAAACTTGCTGGGGTGGATGAGGAGCAGATCGCTTCCCTACTGGTGGGTCGGGTGCTGGTCCTCACGGGCGCGGGCATATCGGTGGCGAGCGGACTGCCTGTTTTCCAGGGAAATACGGGCCTCTACCACGGTCTGAATCCTTACGATCTTGCCTCTCCGCTAGCGTTTGCAAGGCACCCAGTCACCGTCTGGAACTGGTATCTAATGCGGATCCGCGATGGCATCGATGCCAAACCCAACGCGGCGCACGTCGCCCTAAGGCAGCTCGAGGCCCTGGCCGAGAGCGTCACCATCGTCACCTCCAACGTCGATCCGCTCCATCAGCTCGCGGGTTCCAAGCAGGTCTACCGATTGCACGGCAACATCCTCGAAACCCTCTGCACCAACTGCAAAGGAGTCGACGACCTCGAGAAGGAATTCATCCGCATCGACGTAACCGAAGAAACCCTCCCGCGCTGTTCGTGTGGCGGGCTCCTGCGCCCGAATGTGGTCTGGTTCGGCGAGTACCCCTGGTCGGAAGCCTTGGAAGCCGTCCAACGCGAGCTGCCCAAAGCGGACATCGTTCTCGAGGTTGGGACCAGCGGCACGGTCAGCTACGGGTTCAGCCAGATCGCGGCGATGAAGGGCATCCCCGTCGTCAGGATCAACCCTGATGGAGAAACAGAGCCAGGCGTGACCCTGATCCCTGAGCCTTCGGAGATCGTTTTGCCAAGGCTAATCAAGAAGCTGGTCTAGCGCTGCCGGCCCTCTATCAAAGACAGCAGAACCGCCGAGGCGATTCCCAGCCGGCGATCATAGTGGCTTGGCGCGGTAGACGAGAACTCCAGGTCCATCTCGTATCCCCACAATCCAAACTTCTGCTTGAAGTCCGCAACCTTGGTGCCCATGTGCTCGACGTCGTACGACTGCGGAATCAGAGCGATGATGAAGCGCCGCACCAACGCCAACGCAAGCGATTCCTCAAACAGTCGCCCGCATTGAGTGCCCGCTTGGTCCAGCACAGTCCATTCATCTCGTATCGCAGACGCGAGGAGCTTCCGCTGCAAGGTGCCGACTGTCGCGCCTGATACCGAATCCTTCACGTCGAAGGTGCCGAAAAGGTCGAACATCTGCCGCGCGCTAATGCTCAGGAGCTCCATCGTCTTCGCTTCGTCCGCGTAGACGCGGATGTCGTCCTTGATCTTGAACGCCTTTCGCTCCACGTAGAACATGAGCTGGCCGTCGGGGCCGTAGATCCTCACGGCCGAGCCGATCAATTTCATGACCTGCTTCTTCAGCCGATAGTTGCTGTGAGCGTAACGTTGCTGGGGGGACCCGCCCATCCGGTAAGGGCTCTTCGCAGGGTCATATGTCTGCATCGAATCAGTCGGCTCGGTCAAGCTGTCCATATTAATCGTCCACTCGGGAGAAGTAGATCACGGTCACGTGGTGTTCCGGAGTGATGAGGTCGCCGTAGATCCGCGAGAGCATCTCCAGCACGTCGTCTTGCTCCCTGAATTCAGGGTTCTCGCGCTCGATGTCGCGAGGAGAGAGCTCGGAGATCTTCTTGTACTCGACTCGGTCCAGGATCGCCGTATACAGCTTTTGCCGCCGGCCGAACCGGGGACCCACCGTGACCCAGCACAGCATGCCAGTCTTATACTTCTCCCTCTTGTCGCCCAATCGTATGGTCGCGGTCTTCCGGTAGTTGCGGAGTACGTCCCCGTACAGGTCTGAATAAAAGTTTAAGGCGTACATAGACATCGGCTTCGGTCATCTATTATCGCCATGAAGGCGTCTGAATTGCGAATTCCTTATGATTTGGCTGCTCGTGCTCGCTGGTTTGTATCTGATTGTGCTGGTGGCCATCGCGTGGTTCAGCCTCCACCCGTTCAGAATCCCGATCTTCCTCTCGCCCGGAGGCCTGGGCTCGCCGCAGGAAGATATTCAGTTTCAGGCGTCCGATGGAGTCGTCTTGAAGGGCTGGTGGGTCGAGGCGCCAAACCCGAAGGCCGTAGCGGTCCTCGCACACGGCTACATGATGAATCGCTCCGAGCTCACGCCGTTAGCGCCGCTGCTTGCGTCCAAGGGCATCTCTTCTCTGCTCTTGGATTTTCGTGCGCACGGGAAGAGCGGAGGCAAAAAGTCGTTTCTGGGCTGCCGTGAGGCCGGCGACGTGAAGGCTGCGGTGGAATACGCCAGAAGCCGGGCGCCACGCGCCAAGGTCTTGCTCATGGGGAGCAGCATGGGGGCCGCCGCAAGCGCCCTCGCAGTGGGTGAGCACCTCGGCCTCGCCGATGCGCTCGTGATGGATTCGGGCTACTCGCGTCTGAGCAACGCGGTCATCGGGTGGTGGCGGTTCCTGGGCGGTCCCTTCCTCGCTACGGCTCTCTGGCCGACCGCGATCATCGCGACACCCTTTGCCGGGTTCAACCCGTTCTCGGTCGATGTTTCGAAAGCACTGTCCAAAGCCGGCCCACTCCCGGTGCTGTTCTTCCACGGTGACAAAGACACGCTGGCACTACCCTCCGAAGCCGAGCGGAACCAGGCGGCTTGCCACGGCCCCACAAAGCTTGTCTGGCTGCCCGGTTGCGGCCATTCTGAGGGCCGCTGGATCCACCCCGCGCTCTACAACCAGGAGCTGATTGCGTTCTTGGAAGAGTATGTTCGTGGGCGGTAAGTGGTAAGTGGTAAGGGGTAAATGGGCGGACAGAAAGGCTGCTTGACCCACTTGGGCATCTAACCGCGATCCGAATCCGGCCATTTACCATTTACTACTTACCATTTACCGCCCCTCGCCACTTACCACTTACCACTTACCGTCCCCGAGATTCCGTGTACGATGAATCCATGGCCACGCCACTCTCGCAATGGGCCTTGTGTGAGCTATGCAAGCTCGCGGAGCACGACCCGCAGCGCGGCGACCGCATCGTGGAAGCCCTTTGGGCGACCCACCCCCGCCTCCTGGGCGAACTCGCGATATCGGCGGTAGACCACAAG
>JAXDKF010000028.1:0-4784 GCA_034667265.1 Fimbriimonadaceae bacterium | reverse complement strand
CAAGAGGTCGCGCAAGCAACCTGGATCGAAGCCTGGACGTGCATCGGCAAGCTCAGCGAGCCCAGGGCGTTCGCATCGTGGCTCCGTCAGATCGCCTTCCGGTTGTCGTGCAATCACTTGCGAAAGAAGAAGAGTCTCCACTCTCTCCCGGAGAACGTCGCTTATGAGCCTTCTATCGCTTGGCTTTGGTCACTGTTGCGGTGCCTGGCCCCGGCGCAGGCTCGTGTGGTGAAGATGCACTTTGAGGAAGGCTACACGGTGAACGAAATCGCAAGCCAGCTGGCGATTCCAGCCGGAACGGTAAAGAGCAGGATACGCCTGGCAAAGGGCGTCCTGAGACAGCGGCTCGAGGACAAATGATGACGACTATCGAACAAGAAGGACTGCTGAAACGATCACTCCGCGAGCGGCGAAAGAGCACGGTCTCAGGCGTTGTATGCCTGGCGATGAGCGCGACCAGCTTCGCCCTGATCAAGCTTTGGCTGGACCTCGGGAAAAAGGGCCAAGCCATGCCGTTCGCCGCTTACTTGGCACTCGCGGGTGTTGGCGCGTTGTACGCGATCATCGGCATCCAGTGCCTGCGAAAGGCCAGCAAAGGCGTGGCTAGAACGGCAAGCGACCAAACGGTTGCCACCGACATCTTTTGGCTGGCCTCGATCTTTCTATTTGTCACCCTTACGGCTTCCGGAATGGCTGTTGGGGAACCCGGGGCGAGCACGCCATCCATTGTCGGGCTCGCGTTACTGGTCGTAGGCGCGGTCTACAAAGTCATCGACCATATCAAGCAGGCGGAGCTACGCATTCGAGAAACCGTACTGGAGCGTATCGTGCTTGCATCAGATGACGCTTGATCTAAAGCGACTCCGATGTATTAGCACCGCCGCTCGCCAAGACCTCGAGCAACGGCTCTTTCGAGGAGACAACCGCAGGTAAAGTGCCCCGCGTGAGTATGGTTCAGGTGATCCCCCTTGGGGGCGTAGGAGAGATCGGAAAAAATTGTACGGTGGTTCGCCAAGGCGATGACATGGTGGTCATCGATTGCGGCCTCTCGTTTCCTAGCGAGGAGATGCTCGGGGTCGATATCGTCATTCCGGATTTCACCTACCTCCTCCAGAACAAAGACAAGCTGCGCGGCATCTTCCTGACGCACGGCCATGAAGACCATGTCGGCGCCTTGCCCTACCTTCTCCCGCAACTGCCCGGCTGCCCGATCTACGCGAGCGAGTTGACGCACGCGCTCATTAGGCAGAAGCTGGACGAGCGGATCGGACTCAAGGATCTGATTCTCAAGACCTACAAGCCGGGACAAATCCTCGAGTGCGGAGGACTGAGCGTCGAGCCGGTGCGCATCACCCACTCGATCCCCGAATCTTATTGCATGGCAGTCCGAACTGCCCATGGCATCGTGTTCTTCACCGGCGATTTCAAGTTCGACTTCACGCCCGTGGACGGCAAGCTCGCGCAGATCGAGCGCATCGGCGAGATCGGAAAAGAGGGCGTCGTGCTCCTGCTGAGCGACTCCACGAACGTAGACCGCCCGGGCTGGGGACCGAGCGAGCGAGAGGCCAGCAAAGGCATCCAGAACGTGATGGCGAACGCAAAGGGCCGCGTGCTCCTTACGACGTTCGCCAGCAACATCCATCGCCTCCAGCAACTACTCGACGTGGCCGCCGAGATGGGCCGCAAGGTTGCCGTCGTTGGCCGGCGCATGGAGCAGAACCTCGACATCTGCGCGCGAATGGGTTATGTGAAGGTCCCCAAGGGCGTGCAGATCAAGCTGGATGAGCTGCGTCTCTATCCGGACGATCAGCTCGCCATCTTGACCACCGGAAGTCAGGGTGAGCCGATGTCCGCTCTCGTGCAAATGTCGAAAGGCGAGTACGGGCGACTCCAGATCAAGCAGGGTGACACCGTCATCTATTCAGCCCGCCCGATCCCTGGCAACGAGGGCGCGATTTGGCGAACCATCAACCGGCTGTTCCGCCAAGGCGCTATCGTTGTCTACGAATCGCCAACTCCAATCCACGTCAGCGGCCACGCCTATCAAGAAGAGCTGAAGATGATGATCAACCTGACGCGGCCGTATTACATCGCACCCGTCCACGGCGAGCCCCGTCACCAGCACATCTACAACGAGATGGCTCGCGCGATGGGCTATCCGGACCACCGCATCTTTACGCTGAAGGACGGCATCCCGCTTAACGTGGAGGAGACCAACGCGTCGTTCGGAGATCCTGTGCCATTCGGCCGCGTGCTGGTCGACACCGGCGGCACTCCCGGAGTTACGGATGATGTTCTACGGGACCGCTCCAATATCGCGAGAGATGGGATCGTTGTGCTCACGCTCGTCATCGACGTCGATGCGGGTGAGGTCGTCGGCGATCCGGTGCTGCAGGCGCGCGGTTTCCACGCGCCGGAAGGGACGCTGGATTACGCGCACGACGTCTTATGGGACTCGCTCAGGCATTTGAACAGGGAAGAATTGAAGGACATCTCGCGGTTGCGTCATGAGGTCTCGGACGTGGTCAAGAAATCCATCCATAAGCGAACGTCTTTGAGACCCCTCGTGCTGCCCACGATCGTGGAAGTCTGATTCGTTATCGGGCCTTTGAGCACTGGGTGAGAAACGCGCGCATGGCTTGTAGCGTGGCCTCGCTCACATGATGCTCGATCCCTTCAACGTCGGCATCCGCAACGTCGGCCGGGACGCCGAGGGCAACCAAGAAATCATGGACCAACGCGTGGCGCGCTCGCGAGCTGGCGGCCAGCTCGCGGCCCTTGTCCGTGAGGAAAATGCTGCGATAAGGTTGGGTGGTCAGGAAACCTTCCCGCTGCAGCCGCTGCACCGTCTTGGAAACCGCGACGTGGCTGATGCCGAGCCGGTCTGCCAGGTCGACGGCCCTCGCCTCACCGGTCTCCCGGATGAGGCCATCGATCAACTCGACGTAGTCTTCCGCGGTCTCCCGGCTGTGATCTTCACGCGTGCGGCGGAAACGGTTCGCGGACATGCTGCACTGTTTGTAGCATGTCCGCGCACTTCATTGCTCTTGCCCTTTTCGATAGCGTAGCGGCCGACAGCTCGGATTATTGTATTCGAGCATGTTCCCGCAAACCCACGCCAGCGCCGCGGCGTGGGCTTCGTCGACTCCGCCATGCCCTTCGATGGAGCACAGATCGATGCGCTGCCCGTGAGCCGTTGTGAGAAGCATCCGGACCGAGAAAGTGCTCGGAACCAGTTGCGCGGCCCTGAGGTCGACGTTCGATATGACATTGATCTGTACTTGCACCATCGCAAACTCCCGCGAATTGGTAAGCGACGCGTTTCGAAGGCTTGCAGGTTCATAAGCGAGGACTTTAGACCTTTGTTGCAATAGTTGGGCAACAGGGTAAGCCGGTTGCTCACCAAGGCACGAGCGTAGAATAACGGCATGACGGATCTCGAGCGCCAATACGAGTGGCTTAAGAACCGCACCTTGTCAAGTGGCCAGGATGAAAATGGAGTCGATGTCAGCTCGCTGATCGAGAACCTGAGAATGACTCCAGACGAGCGGCTTGCCGAGTCTTTTCGGGCGAGCGTTTTTGCGTTGGAGGTGATACGTGCAGGAGAAGCCGCCGGACTTCGAGATCCTAGTTCGAGCCCTGATCGAAGCTGAGGCCCGTGTTGTTCTTATCGGCGGATTCGCCATGATGGCCCACGGATCCAACACCGACACGCGGGACGTGGATTTTGCATTTGCGAGGGATAAGCAAACGGTTCACGCCTTGAAAGTTGCGCTCGACCCCTACAAGCCCCGTCCTCGCGACTTTCCGCTCGACTTACCGTTTCTCTGGGATGAGCAATCTATCTGGGTCTCCACGCTGCTTACGTTGCAAACGACTGTCGGCAAAATCGATCTGCTTGCGGAAATCGAAGGCGTGGGCAGCTTTGACGAGCTAGACCGAGGTGCCCTCGTCGTTCCCATGTTCGGCCTGCCCGTGAAGGTCGCGTCTCTGCAACATCTCGTTGCCATGAAGCTCGCCGCCGGAAGGCCGAAGGATCTGATCCATAGCGAAGAACTGAAAAGACTGATCGAGCTCAAGCGATCGAAGTCTTGATCTCATCGCGACGTCAGCTTCTCTACATACTTCGCGATCACATCGAACTCGACATTGACGAGATCGCCGATTTTTCGGTCGCCTAAATTAGTCTCTTGTAGCGTGTGAGGGATGACCCAGACATCGAATTCACCGTCGTTCGGATGAACGACGGTTAGAGAAATGCCGTCGATAGTCACGGAGCCTTTATCGATGAGGTAGCGATCCAAATCGGACAGCACTTGGAACCGAAAAACCGTGGAGTTGTCGGTCGAGAGAATGGCCCCAACCTCCGCGGTCGCATCCACGTGGCCCTGGACGATGTGGCCGCCGAATCGGCCATCGGCCTTCATCGCCCGCTCGAGGTTGACTCTCGAGCCCGGCACCAATCCCTCAAGGGCAGTTCGTTGCAGGGTTTCCGGACTGATGTCGAAGCGCAGCTCATCGGAATAGTTGATCAGCGTGAGGCAGGCGCCGTTGACCGCGATGCTTTCACCAACTCGCCAGGGATCGGCCCCAATCCTCACCGATTCGAGCTGCAGCACGCCCTCGTCGAGGGACCGAACGGTGCCTATCCCCTCGATGATCCCAGTGAACATGGCTTAGTGTGACGTAAGGGCCTGCTGGATGAAAACGCCTGTCATCACCAGCCCGTAAACGACGATCGCCCACCGCAGCTTGTCCGGATCGAACCGCTGCGACACCTTGGC
>JAXDKF010000027.1:0-12658 GCA_034667265.1 Fimbriimonadaceae bacterium | reverse complement strand
GAACGTGGTCGATGTGGTGCCCTCTGTGAGTCCGGCGCCCCAATCCAGGACCGTGTTTGTGGAGTACTCGGTAGCTGGCCAGCCGGCAATGGGCTATGGCGTCAGCAACATCACGGTCGATCCCAATCAGGTTGCCGTGACGGGTCCGGCAGGAACTTTAGCGCGGCTAAGAAAAGTATCGACATCTCCGATAGACATTTCCGGCTTGCGGTCCACACAGTCGTTTGAAGTGGAAGTTCAATTGCCTTCCGGCGTCAAGTCAGAAACGCGACAGAAGGTCCGCGTGCGGGTCGAGATAGTGCCCAAGCCGGTTGCGCCGACCGCGAGCCCTTCGGTTTCAGGCCCCTAGATGGAGATCCGGCCCATTCGAGCGAATGAAGCAGAGATGTTTCTTCGTCTGCTCTGCGACGTGTTCGGTCTTGATTTCTCTCGCGCGCACCGCATCTTCTTCACTGAGCCGATGTTCGATCTGAATCGGAAATGGGGCCTGTTCCGGGATGGCGAAGTGCTGTCGATCCTCACGACCGTTCCCTTGGAATTTGGGTGGGGGAAGGCGATGGGCATCGCGGGCGTCGCCACTCGAGGGGACAGCCAGCGTAAGGGATTGGCTACCAAGCTGCTGGAATCCGTGTTGCTTGAGGGCCGCATGCAAGGCGAAGAAGCGTCGCTGCTCTTTGCCAAAGAGCCGGTGCTCTACGAGCGGCTCGGATTTTCCGTCCTGGACGAGGTTGTGCGCGGTCCCATCCAAGTTTCCCGAGAGCATGAGACCTTCCATCTTCTCGACTTTCAGGAAGTGAGCGATCGATACGGAGAGTGGGCTTTGCAAGACCCCAGCCGATTGCGCCGAGACGATCGGCGCTGGGGCTACTGGCGCTGGAACCTGCGGGTGTGCACTGCGTTCGGGGACGGTTACATTTGCACGGAGGCCGGGGTTATCCGGGAGTGTGTGGTTTCCTCGCCGGTTGCGGCGTGGCCGCTGCCTGCCGGGTCGGAGTGGCTAGGACTGCAATCCATGGCCGACGAGATCGGAGTGCCTTTGAAGAGCAAAGCTCATGAGCTGCACCTGATGGGCCTCAACGTGCCCGTCAAACCCCAGATGTTCATGACCGATCAGTTTTGATCCCCTGTACAATGAAGGAATGAACCTGAAAGTTATCATTGAGCAGCACACGGACGGCTTTGTCGCTTATCCAGTTGGCCTTAAGGGCGTCGTGGTGGCCGAAGGTGATAGCTATGAAGAGGCTGTGCAAAACCTCGAGTCTGCCATCAAGTTTCACGTCGAATCGTTCGGAGAGCAGGCGTTCCAGACTGAGGATCGAGTGATACAGGTCTTTGTCGCTGAAACGAGGATCGCCGTTTAGCGCAAGTAGTGGACAGATTTCCCGCAGATGCGCCGAAGGCTCAAGTGCTCAGAGCATTAGCAAAACTTGGTTTCCAAATCGTTCGTGAAAGGGAGCACATCTCGCTCGTTCGAGAAAACAAGGATGGCTCCTTGACGCCGTTGACACTCCCCAACCACAAATCCCTCAAGGCCTCCACACTGCGAACGATCTGTAATCAGTCGGGCATTTCGCGGGATGCGTTCTTGCGAGCTTATGAGGACAGCTAGAACCCACACACATGAATCTCAGGAGAGCTCCTCGGCCAGCGCGACGATAATGCCGGCAGGGCCCCGCATGTAGCAGAGTCTGTACTTGTCCTCGTACTGGACAACCTCGCCAATGAGTTCGGCGCCTACTGCGTGCAGGCGAGCGACCATGTCCTCGACGCTTTCGACTGTAAACATGATGCTTCGGAGGCCCAACGCGTTAGGCGGTGCGATTGCCGGTTCGATCTCGACCAATTTTGGATTGCGAAACTTCGTCAGCTCAAGCTGCCCGTGCCCATCTGGCGTTTGCATCATAACGATGTCGACTTGAACATTTTCGATCGCGTTGACGCGGTCCACCCACGGACCCTCGATCGGCACCTCGCCTACGATGGTCATGCCGAGCGCGCTGAAAAAGGCGATGGCGCCGGGAAGGTCGTCGACCACGACGCTGACGTGGTCCAATCTCGTGACCGACATGGCCCAGTTTAGCGGGAGCTTGCGTTGCAGTAGGCTATTGGCGCTGGAACCTGCGGGTCTGCACCGCGTTCGGAGACGGCTACATTTGCGCGGGGGCCGGGGGAGTGTGGGTTTCATCGCCGTTGCGGATTGGCCGCTGATACGTGTTTCCCAACACGTCGAGAAAACTCAAGATGCCGGCGTAGTTCTTGCGGTGCCCATCCGGCATGTGGTGCATCTTGTGCAGGCTCGGACTGGCCACGATCTTTGAGAACCAGCCCCAATCGAGACGAAGGTTGGAGTGAAGCAACACGGTATAGAGCCTTTCCAACAACACGAGCAAAGCTATCGACCTTAAGTCGATCCCGAGAATCATGGCCGGCAGATTCGCGCCGACGATGATGAACAAGAAATCCACGGGATGCTGTCTCGAGCTTGCGCTCCAGGTCATTTCCTCTACCGTGTGGTGCACGCTGTGGAATTTCCACAGGAACGACGACCGATGCGAGAGGCGGTGGGCTGCGTATACCCAGACCTCGGCCATGAGTAATGCCGCCGTCGCTTGCAGCCAGAATGGCTGCTGCTGCACGGACGAGGTCCACGAGTGGGGCAAGAGCTTCCTCAAAAGGAAGGCGAACTCGTACACGACTCCCGCGGCGATCCACAAGCCATAAGACTGGTAGAACCAGAGGTAGGCCAGGTCTTTGAGCTTCGGCCGCGTTGCCTTCTCACCCTCGAAGATCTCCTCGAGGGGCCAAAAGATCAAGGCGCTGCAAACAACGAATAGAAGGCCGCCGGCGAAGACTTCTATCGATAGCCGCAGGAGATTCTGTGACTGCATGCTCGATCCGCTTGTTAGTAGCCGGCCACGACGCCACCACTTGACGCCAAGGGGTACCCAAAGGCAAACACCACGATTCCCAAGAGGATTGCGACAATCAGAAAGAGAAGTCGTTTTTGCACTTGTAGACCTCCAACAGCGTGTTCAATGACTTAGTGCCTCGTCGCATCCAAATTGGTTCGTGCTCGCGGCCAGGTACTCCCTCTTTGGGTAATTCAGCCCACCAGAGGGTCTCATACAGACCGTATGCACCCCGGGTAGCGGTCAGCATCGAATCCTCGAGAATAGTTCTAACCTGCCTTGAACTAAGCAGTTAGGCTCAAAACAGCTACAGAGCAACCCCATTAGAACCGATATATCCACTGGTGGGGAAGGTTGGCGAATCACGCAAGCGGGCATGCCCGTTGGGATTCCGACGTCGGTCGGTGACTCAGCGTGCCCTGGTGCACGTTGGGTTGCGCGTCGCGCTGATCATCCTGGCCATGACCGGCCTCATCTACTACCACACGGTAAATCTACTGACCCAGCAGTCCCTCTCGCAGCTTAGCGAGTACGTAGACCAGCGCGGAAAGCGGGAATCTGACCTCTTCAGGCTCGTCGAAGCGAGCAACAACACCGCCATCGCCGAGTTCCAGCGCCAGTGGAAGAGCTACCCTGCCGACGCTTCGGCCCAATTCGACGCTCTCCACGAACTCCTCCCGGACGGGACGACTCGGATCCGCGCAGACCTGCTCGACCCGCAGCACGGCGTCTCCGCTTACATCACCAAGAGAACCGCTCTAACGCCGAAGATCAAGCGCGAGGCTATGGTGGCCTACGACGTCACCAAGCAGTTCGGGCCGATGTACGCGTCGAGGTTCATGAACCTCTACGTGTACAGCAACGACGGATACTTTTACGCGTATTGGCCCGGGAAGCCGATCGGCGCCACCCGTGACGCCACCAAAGACAACGGCGAACAACCGCTCCCGCCACACTTCTTCGAGAAGTCCCCCCACCAGTGGACGACTCCCTACGCCGACCCGATGACGCGCGACCTGATGGTCACGTGCATGAGCCCGTTGTTTCTCGACGGCAAGCAGTACGGCCTCGTGGGCACCGACCTTTCTCTCGCCGAGATGATGGAGCGGACGAAGCGATCCAGCCTTCCTGGCGCGCACAACCTTATCGTTAGCAAGAAGGGCCAGCTCATCTGCGATCCTCGCCACGAGCAGGAGTTTGTGGAGAAGGACGGAAAGGTCTTCCTTCGAGAGAGCAAGTTCCCCGAAGCGTGGGACCTCATCCTGGCGGTGCACGATTACACGCCGGGCAAAGACATCGTGGAGTCCAGCGACGGCGAGAACTACTTCGCCATGGGCGAGCTTAGAGGTCCGGACTGGATCTTTGTGACCGTGTATCCAAAGAGCCTCATCTATCAGTCCGCGTTCGAGAGCGCAAAGATCGTTCTGCTTCTCGGTCTCGCCGCCCTTCTTTGCGAGCTCTTGGTGTTATGGACGATGCTCCGGAAGCATGTCGCGGAGCCGCTCATAAAGCTGGCGCAGACTACGGACCGGTTTGCCGGCGGCGACATGTCGGCGCGGCTAATCTCGGATAGCGACGACGAGCTGGGGCATCTCTCGAAGTCATTCAATTCCATGGCGGATGCGGTGCAAGCGCGCGACGGCGCTCTCGCCGATCAGGCCGCGCAGTTGGAAATCGCCTTGGGCGAGGCCGAGCAGGCCACGGAAGCCGCTCTCACCGCGCTACGCAATCGGAGCGGGTTCCTTGCCAACATGAGCCACGAGATCCGGACGCCACTCAACGGCGTTTTGGGAATGGCCGAGTTGCTGTTGGACACCCATTTAGATCCCGAGCAACGGGACTATGCACAAACTTTGCGAGAAAGCGGGTCCGGCCTCCTCACGATCCTCAACGACGTTCTCGACCTCTCGAAGCTCGAGGCGGGCAAGATGGAGCTCCAGACAGCCGAATTCGACATCGTAGAAGTTATTCGCCGAGTAGCGACGTTGCACACTCCGGTCGCCCACAAGAAGGGCCTTTCGTTGGAATGGAGCTCAGAGCTGGGCTCTGGCGATTGCGTGATGGGAGACTCTCATCGAGCGGCCCAGATCATCGGCAATCTTGTAAGCAATGCGGTCAAGTTCACGTCTGAAGGTGGCGTCTCCGTCAGAGCGGCTCGCCAAGGTGAAGACCTGGTCCGCATCGAAGTGAAGGACAGCGGCATCGGCATCCCGGAGGAGCGGCAGGCCGCGATCTTTGGCGCGTTCATCCAGGCCGATGGATCCCTTGCGCGCAACTACGGAGGAACCGGGCTGGGCCTCACCATTGCCAAGCAGTTTGTGGACCTGATGGGTGGGACGATCGACGTGGAGAGCGCGGAGGGCGAGGGTGCGACCTTCTGGGTCGACCTGCCTTACGTCCGAGTTATCATTGAAGACGCGGCCTGAGAAGTGCCGATTGGGATTCGACTCTTCGCTAGCTTCTAACTACTTTGATTAGCTGAGCCAATTCAGGCTATCGAGACCTTTTGCCTCGGCAGAGCGGGCGCGGGAGGGGGTACCCTCTCTCGCTGTCAAGATGAAGGTTTACACATCCGAGAGTGTGAGCGAGGGCCACCCAGACAAGCTCGCAGATCAGATTTCCGACGCGCTCCTCGACTCCTGTTTGGAACAAGATCCCAACGCCCGCGTCGCCATTGAAACCCTCCTTACTCGCGGTTTGGCCGTCGTGGCCGGCGAGGTTACGGTCGAGGGCTACATCGAGGTCGCCGACATCGTGCGGCAGACGATCAACGAGGTTGGTTACGTCGACACCGAGATGGGCTTCGACGGCCGAACCTGCGGAGTCCTCGTCGGCATCCAGGAGCAGTCGCCCGACATCGCCATGGGCGTGGACACCGGCGGCGCGGGTGACCAAGGCATGATGTTCGGCATGGCGACGAGGGAGACCAAGGAGCTGATGCCCCTTCCAATCTCGATCGCCCACGCGCTCACGCGCCGCGGCGCGGAAGTGCGGAAGAAGCATCCTTCGCTAGGGTTCAGGCCCGATGCAAAGAGCCAGGTGTCGGTGATCTACGAAGGTGGGAAGCCGCGGCGGATCCACACCATCGTCTTCTCCCAGCAGCATGCGCCCGCATTGACGCGAGACGCGGTGCAGGAGCTCGTCATGGAGCACATCGTCAAACCCGTGCTCGAAGAATATTCGGAGTACGTGGACGGCGAGATCAAGTACCACGTGAACCCCACGGGCAAGTTCGAGATCGGCGGTCCCCAGGCAGATACAGGCGTGACGGGACGCAAGATCATCGTCGACACTTACGGCGGCATGTGTCCGCACGGCGGAGGCGCCTTCAGCGGCAAGGACCCGACGAAGGTCGACCGAAGCGCGGCCTACATGGCTCGCCACGTGGCCAAGTGCGTCGTGGCCGCCGGGATGGCGGACAAAGTCGAGATCGCGATGGCCTATGCCATCGGCGTCGTCCAGCCGGTGTCGCTGAACATCGAGACTTTTGGAACGGAGAAGGTCGATCCCGACTGCATCGAGCGGCGCGTGCGAGACGTTTTCGATCTCTCGCCGAAAGGCATCATCAAGCACTTAGGCTTGCAGCGGCCGATCTACAAGAACACGGCAAAGAACGGCCACTTCGGAAATCCCGCGTTCCCGTGGGAGCGCATCGGCGAAGCGGACAAGCTGAAGGACTAAGTACAGGTCGTCGCCCACAGTTTAAGTCCGCCATGTCGCCGCAGACATGCTCTATGCAGCTTTGCCGTTGGCCTTCGCTTGTTTAGCGGCCCTTGTGCCACCAACGATGATGAGCATGCCCCCAACAACCCAGGGCCAGGTTAAGCTGCCTGCGCCGTCATTCTGATGGGCGGCACCGTACCGACGTTTCAGATCCTCGATGGTTGGCAAACTACCGGACCAAGCATAGGTCACCTGGGACTCTCGGTTCACCCCGAGCCGAAGATCATTCACCTTTTGGCCGATGGGAATGATCCGATCAATGGCGGGTAGCGGTTCGTCGTTCCTACTCTTTAGGGTGTAGTCCTCCTCACTGGTCAACTTATCGTTGACAAATCGCCGTACATGGATAACCGAAGGCGTTGTAGAAACGATGGAATATTGCGCCACCAAGATCTTCGCCTTTCCAGGCGTCACAGTGAAGGCCTCTACGCGTTTCAAAGTGCCGTCACCGTCGTAATGTAATTCTGCGACCATCGGCACCGTGTCATAGAACCTGTATTCTTCGGAAACGATGGTTTCGGCCTTCGTTTGTTCTCTACGGCTTGTGATTGGTTGCACAACATGTGAGCCTGTGAGCACGTTCAGGTCCACTGGGGTAAAGAGAGTCCTCCGAGCATCTCCTGCATAGATCCGTGGAGTTGAATTCGCATCATCGCTAAGTTGATACGTCACGGCGCCGTCGTACCTCTCGGTTAGGTAATCGGTGCCCTGCTTGGTGCCCAACGCGGCTTGAAAGCTGCGCACCTGGGAAGTGTTGCCGTCGATCCAGATGTCGCAATCCCCGTCACGGGAATAGCCCGCCTTTTCCTGTTCGAAGGAGGCGCGCAGACCTGGCGAACCCAGTTTGAGGTCGTCTTCGCTGACCCCGCTGCTTCGCAACATTTGGATGTATTGCTCCGTTTCCTTGGAGACATCCATCAATGGCTTGGCGGGAGCGCTCATCTTGACGTGAAAGGAGAAACTATCGGCCCAAGCACCGGCTGCCATGCAACAAAGGAGGAGTGTGTATTTGTATCTCATTGGGCTCCACTATCTACATCGATTGTATAGGTGAATTCGACCTCCTGTCGCACAATTCCGCTCCAAGGATACGACGGGAGGCGGAACCGACCCGGAGTGCCCGACCAACACAGATAGCGGAGGCTCCTGACTTTCCAGTATCGCGGGCTGTCTACGTTGGCTGGAAGGTATTGGCAGCCACGGTCATGCTGAATCCACCTGGGGTCGACCACTAGCTCACCTCAAGGAGCTTTCGTCGAGCCCTCGAGCTGGACTCGATCGTAGACCTCTGCGAGCTTCAGATCGCACGAGATTGCCGGAAGGCTCAGCCTGCTGTCAACTCCGTGTGCCTGGGAGTAGCTCCAATCGTGCTCGCTCCTTGTATAACACTCCAGCCTAGGCTCGCTCTGGCTAACCAGGACGTACGCCTTCAAGGACGGCAGGCGCTGGTAATGCAGGAATTTCGCGCCGCGATCGTAGGCTTCCGTTGAGTCGGAAAGAACCTCCACGATCACTGCTGGATTGAGGAGGGTGTCACCGTTCTTGTCTTCAAAGCGAGCTTCGCCGCAAACGACTGCTAGGTCGGGATACGTGTACATTCCGGTCTCACTGACCTTGAGGCGCAGGTCTTGCGGATAGACGTCGCAGTCCTTGCCCGCAAGTTGATTACCGAGAGAGCGAACGATGTTCGCCACAAGTTTGGTATGTGCCCGGCTCGCGCCGGCCATCGCGTACATGCGGCCATGGATGAGCTCGCTCTTAGTGGGCGCCTTGCGCTCGATCTCGAGATATTCCTCGGCCGTGAGATGGTGCGACGGGGCCGATGACACGGTTACACTTTGCCTTGGTCCAGGTTGACCATGGTGCCCATCAGCGTCTTTTCCGCCGCGCCGGCGTCGCCACTTTGGAGCGCCCGCAAGGCCATGGTGACCTCTTGGGCTTCTTGGGTTCGTCCCTGGCTTAGCAGTAGCGCCTGCGTCTTTTGAAGTTCTTGCATCGCGCCGGCGGCGGAGATCTGTTGCGTCTTCAATCCCATGATCGTCTTCTCGACGGCGCGTGAAGCCATCTGGATTTGCGAAGCTTGCGCCACGCGGGGCTCGACGGGCGCTGAATAGCGCGCCTTGTCGGGCGAGAACTCCAAGACCAAGTCCACGTCTACGGACTCAGTCCGTCCGGTTACGCCGTCGTCGTAGGACAGCCTCCCACCCGCAACTCTGTAGTGGCCAAGCGGATGGTTCGGGAATTCCAGATCGATGACCTGCTGGATCGTCGAGCCGCGCTCCATGTCTGCCATGGAGACCGTGACTTCGCCGGAGTCGGCTTGTTCGGGGCCGCGCATGCTCACCCATCTCGCGAGTTTTAAGTCGAGCTTTAGGTTGCGAGCGATGGTGGTCAGCAGCTTCTCCATTTCCGTCCGGAAGACCTCGGGGATCATCTCGGGGCGCGGGATGTAGTAGTAGTTGCCGCCGGACCGCTTCGCCATTGCCGCGAGCAGCTCCTCGTTGTAATCAGGCCCGAAACCGAGGAACGTGCAGGTGATGCCGCGCGACTTAAACTCCGCGGCTTGACCCACGATCGATTGAAAATTCTTTATGCCTTCCGTAGGATCGCCGTCTGTAAGCACGACGAGGCGCGTTGCTCGGCCGGGCTGCTCGCCCGCGATGACCTGCTGGAAGCCGACTCGCATGCCCTCATAAAGGTTGGTGGTGTTGCCCGCGAGGATGTGCGAGATGCCCTCTTTGATCATCTGCTTGTTCGTGACGCGCTGCGGCGGCATGAGCACGTCCACCATCTGCTCGAAGGTGACGATGCTGAGAACGTCGTCCTGGTTGAGCATGTCGACCACATGCGAGCATGCTTGCTTGACGTACTCGAGCGGCGGACCTTCCATCGAGCCGCTCCGATCGATCACGAGGCCGAGATTGAGAGGCGTGCGGATGCCGACTCCCCCTGATCCGCCCGCATGGAGCTCCAGTAGGAATTGTTCTCGCGCGGGACCGTTCGCCATGGTGGCGGTTCGTCCAGGGATGACTTCGATCGCTAACGCGCGGCCACCCGGCGCAAATGCGTCCATCGCGGAGGTTTTGCCGAGATCGACCGCGCCCATCGCTGGCGTGCGCAACGGATCCTGCAGGTTCTGCATGTCCGTGAGCATCGTCTTATTCGGGTCGATCTTTTGGGTGGGGTCCATGGGTTGCCTGTAAATAGTAAATGGTAAATGGCCGGATGTCAGGCTGAGAGGCGATTTACGATTTACGACTTGCTACTTACGATCCCTCCATTCACTCTACACGGAACGTTGTAGCCCCTATTCTGACGAGATCGCCGGGTTTGAGCGTTGCGGAGAGGACCCTCTGACCGTTCACGTAGGTTCCGTTGGTGCTTCCAAGGTCCGCCAAAGCGAGGCCCGATGGGCTAGGGGTGATGCTGGCGTGCCGACGGGATGCGGACGTGTCGAAGCCGAGCGGCACGCCAGATGCGTCCCGGCCGAGCTCCAAAGAACCCGTGAGCGGATATCGTTGCCCGGCGAGCGGTCCATCGGTTGCGACCAGTGTTGGCGTGTTTCCAGGTGCGGGCATCGCCACGGTTGGGGTAGTAGGCGCGGGCTGGGCAACAGTCGGAGCACTCAGCGGGTATTGCCGACCCCCCGCGGATGTCCGCCCCTTGGTCAGAAATTCCAGAACCGTGTTGCCGACCTGGATGTGCGAGCCATGCACGAGCGGGGCCGCTGCGATAGGCTGCCCGTTCAGGAATGTCGGTGCGCCACTGCCCGCGTCGGCCAGCCAATACTCGTGGCCGCGCCGGTCGATGAAAGCGTGCAGAGGAGCGATCGCAGCGTCGCCGAAGATGGGTATTTGCGCCAGTTCGTTCCGGCCTATGGCACTCCGAGGGGCGTAAAGTGCCCACTCGCGGCCCTCGTTCCGGCCCAGAGATTGGCGCACCCAAGCGCTGCGCGCGACCTGCTCCACCAGCCCGATGAAGAGCCCTATCATTCCGCCCATGCAGATGGAAAGGATCGCCCTGGGGACCTGGCCCACCTCTCCTACTTGGCCCGGTTGCGTTCCTTGCAACGGCAGCGTCAGCCCGGCAAAAATGGACCCAACAATATCGAAGGATAGTGCCCCGATCGCCGCGCCCAGCCCGCCCCCAATAGCCCCATGCCATGCTCTGCGCCAATCCAAGGAGCTTGCGCCGATGGCCGCTCCGAGAAATATTCCGAGAGGCGTTATAGCGGTGACCCTGGCGAGCACCGTCTGGAGCAAGGTGCCGGCGGTCATGACATGGTTCATGTTGCCGAACATCGATTCCTGCAAGCGTCCGCCGACGTTGTAGCCGAGAGGCGCGCCGATGGCACCAAGGATCGCGCCGAGGATCATGCCGCGGAAAAGGTGATAACGGCCGCCTTGCACGTATCCGTTGAATGCGCCGACAGCCAGGCCGATGAACGCCCCCCAACCTAGGATGAGCTTGATCTCGAATGCGCCCCACGCTGCTTGCGAGCCGATCCCTGGATTGGTTGGCTCGATGATCGCCCACGCAGCAAGTCCGGCAAGCGCGCCGACCAGCATCCTTAGAGTGACGTTGCCCATTACTTCTCCAGCCGAAATCTGACGACGCCGAACTGGACCTCGTCACCAGGCGACAGCGGCGTCTCCGCGTCGATTCGACGCCCGTTGACGAACGTTCCGTTCGTGCTGCCGAGGTCCTTGACCGTAAGGCTCGAGCCGCTCAGCGTAAGAGCCGCGTGTCGCCTGGAGACCGAGCTCTCGCCTTGCAAGCTGATACCCAAGCCGTCCTCACGTCCCACCACGGTTTCCCCGGACTGCAGGGTGGCAAATTCGCCCGTAGGCCTCACCAGTCTTGGTGCTCCTAGAGCCGGACTGCTCTGTAGATCGGCGTTGTCCAGGATGATTTTGGATGGCGGCTGTGGGACGGGCGGGGCAGCCGCGGATAAATCCGGCTCAGGGGCGGGCTGTTGCTGGACGATAGGATCGACGCCGAGCTTCTCCATCTTCGCCTTCACCCAATCCTGATTGCCTTTTGCTTTTACATAGAGGAAGTAGGCGGCCGTGCCCGCGGTAGCCAGCGCGAGCAAGTAGATTGCTAAGGAGCCGAGAAAGTTACTCTTCTTTTGGGGCTGCTCTGCGCGCGCTTGACCGCTCGTGGGTAGCCGGCTGGATAAGGTCTCGGTAGGGTAGGGCAGCGCGACTCTTAGTACGGGATCGGTTTCCGCCCTTCGATGCTCGATGGTGAATTGCTGCTTCAGTTGCGGAGCGGGATGGCCATTGCTTCTGTAGTCCACGGTCACAAGAACGTTGCCGGGCTCCACGACATAGAAATTCGCGGCTCCGTCCGAGCTCGAGTCGATGAGCTGGCTCTGCGTACGCGCCTTGTCTTTGAGCTCGATCCTGGCGGTCGAAGCAGGCTCGCCTTTGTATTCCACCACGACCGTTACGAAGCCGACTTTCGAAAGATCTTTGTCAGTGACATGCCAAACCTTTCCGACTTTGGTTAGCGGCTTGGAAGCGATGTTGCCCGTCTTGCGGTCCCAGATGTACAGCGTTCCTGTCGCGGGAAGTTGGATGTCCGCAGTCGCGCCCGAGTGCTGTTCCAAGTTCGGCGGGTCGGAAGTGGGCAGCTTGTCCGAGAAAAATGTGACGAACGGCCGCGGAGAGTCAAAGACTATGCGAGTGGCGCCCTGGGCGGCAGCAAGCAAGGGAGCTGAGCCAAGCGCCAGGATCGTTAGCGGTTTGAGCTGCACCTCTTGGATTGTAGCGGCATCAGGCGAGGATCGCGGCTCGTGCCCTAGGCAGGCGCTCGATAACGTCGCTCGGCGTGAATCCAACCGGACCGATCTCCGCCGCACAGAGGTCGCCGGCGAGGCCGTGCCAATAGGCGCCCGCGGCCAACGCATCGGCGGGAGCAAGTTTCTGGGCGAGCAAGGTCCCCACTATCCCGCTGAGCACGTCTCCCATTCCGCCGGTTGCCAAGCCGGAGTTGCCAGTGGGGTTGACAAGCAAGGGCTG
>JAXDKF010000026.1:0-4821 GCA_034667265.1 Fimbriimonadaceae bacterium | reverse complement strand
CGGGCTTTGTAGCTGGCGTCCCCCGAATGCTGCTCGTTCTCCCCTTTTGCGCCCGAGATGTGGCGCTTGTCTCCACCCTACTGGATTACATCCAGCCTCTAGGCCCCTATGACGGACACCAAGCCCTCCTTCTCTACCCGCCCGACTGTGAAGAAAGTCTCCCGGAGCTTGAAGCGAAAGCGAAAAACAGCTTCGAGACCGTTACCAGCCACTGCGCCGACCGACATGCTGATGGTTGGCCCGCTGGACCGAACTCCATGTTTCAAGCCGCGGCGAGCTACGTGGCTGGATCGCCCGGCCAAGGGCCGTGGTATTTCTTCGAGCCCGACAATACGCCAACGGGTCCGGGCTGGATGGACGCGTTGCTGGCTGAGTACTACGACGCTCACAAACCGTTTATGGGAGCTGTTGTCCCCACTCGGGTAATGCGCCAAGGCACCGAAGTAATCGACGGCCAGCACATGGTCGGCACCGGCATCTATCCGAAGAACGCAGCGGACCTGTTGCTCTTCGACACCCTGCGCAGCACGACGGCGCCGTTCGATGTCTACTTGCAGTGGGAGATCGGGCCGCAATGCCACGAGACGAATTTAATCCAACACGTCTGGAATACGAAGAACTGCGCCTGGCGGGGCCGTTCCATTATCGCGAAGCCCGCGAACGAGATCGCCCGCCAGGCCCAGATCAAACATAAGCAGGCTGTGGTCGTCCATGGCGTAAAGGACGGCAGCTTGATGCGCCTCCTTGGAAAGGAGAACCAACTCCGGGAGGCTGCGTAAGACATGGTGGCCGCACTTGAAGGAGCTGGGTTAGACGGTCTGGCGGAATGGGAAGAGGAGGCCGCGAAGCCGCCCCCTCGCCGGATCAAGGACGCCAAGAGCGCGCACGCTCTGTATCGCGACGCTCGCGAAGCGGACAAGGAGAACGCCTACAACCGCAAGGTCGTTAACGAGATGATCGACGGCGATCCGCCGTACGACGATCAGGAGCTGGATACGCTCGGTCACGGCGATGCGGTCAACCTGAATTTTTTGGAAGGCACTGCGGTGGTTGAATCCGCCCTGTCATCCTACAACGATCTGACCAGCTCGGTCGACATTCTCTGGACGTGCCACACCAAGTACGGCGACAAGGCCCAGCGTCCTGAGCTGGGCCGAATCATTTCTGAAGAGTGGACCCGGATCAACAAGGAGTGGTCCCGCTTCGAATTCAACGTCCAGCATCTCGCGGACAAGTTCGTCAAGCACGGAGTCGGCGTGGCCTACTTCGACAACGACGTTGACTGGCGATGGAAGACATCGGGCCTAGGCGACTTTCATTTGCCCCGCGACACGGAAGCGTGCGAGGAGGAATTGGAATACGCGATCGCCACGCGGAGCTACACCGTCAGCAAGCTCTACCAATTTATCGAAGATCCCGAGGCCGCGAAAGCCAACGGGTGGAATGCGGACATGGTGAAGCAGGCGATCTGGAACGCCTACAAAGGGGGCTTGAGCAGCTCTCCGTCTCTGTCTGACTGGGAAGAATTCCAAGTGCAGATCAAGAACAACGACCTGTTCTACGGCTACGCCAAAGCGCCGAAAGTGAAGGTGAACCACCTTTACGTCCGCGAGTTTAGCGGCACCTACAGCCACTACATGCTGGACGAGAAGGGCGAGCTGGACGACTTCATGTTCAAACGGGAGGACCGGTTCAAAGAGATCGGCGACTGCCTCGTTCTCTTCACCTACGGCATCGGGAACGGCTACTACCACGGCATTCGCGGGCTCGGCTACAAAATTTTCCCCCAGATCCAAACCAGCAACCGGCTGCGTTGCCGCCTGGTCGAGGGCGGGATGCTCGGTTCTTCGCTCCTTATCCAGCCGTCCTCGGCTGAAGACTTGGAGAACCTGAATCTCGTCTACTACGGTCCCTACGCGGTTCTGCCGCCGAACATGAAGACGATCGAGCGCGTCGTGCCGAACTTCGCGCAGAACGTGATGCCGATCATCCAGGATTTGAGTCGTCAAATCCAGAACAACACCGGCAGCTACGCGGCCCGCGCGGTAACGCCCGAGTCCAACACCGAGCGAACCAAGTTTGAAGTGCAGGCCCAACTCCAACAGGAGTCCACCCTGTCGACTGCCGCGATGAACTTGTTCTACCTTCCGTGGAAACGGTTGGGCACGGCTTCGTTCCGGCGCGCGCAGAACCGGGATTACCGGCAGGACGATCCGGGCGGATGCCAAGTCTTTGAGTTCCGGCGCCGATGTGTGGAGCGCGGTGTGCCGATGGAAGCCATTTACAAGGTGGACAAGATCGAGCCGGTGCGGGCTATTGGTTATGGGAGCCCCGGCAACCGGTTGCTGGCGCTCAACGAGATTGAGGCGATGGCACCGCAGTTCGATCCGGTTGGCCGGCGCAATGCGTTACGCGACCGGGTAGCAGTGCGAGTCGGTTACGAGCAGGCCGAACGCTATGTGCCTTCGATTGAGGGTAACCAGCGTCCTCCGATCGACGCGAAGATCGCGGAGCTGGAGAATGCTTCCCTGCGCCAAGGCCAACTGGTCTCCGTGCAACCGGGCGAAATGGACGACGTTCACCTTGGCATCCACATGGGTGACATGACCCACGTGATAACTCTTGTCTCCCAAGGCCAAAGCGATCCGAAGGAAGCGCTCACGTATTTCCAGCAAGCTTTCCCGCATTGCGCGGCGCACGTCAAACAGTTAGCTGTTGATCCATTGAACAAGTCGAAGGTGAACGACATCGAGCACGGCCTAACGATCCTCGGCGAACAAGCCCAGCAGATTCAGAAGGCGCTGATCGAGGACATGAAGGCACAGGCGCAGGCCATGCAAGAGCAGGCGATGCAACAGCAGGGTGCCAACGGCCAGATCGATCCTGAGTTACAGCGGAAGATGGAAGCGCACGCTCTCGCCATGAAACTTTTGGAAGACGCCTCACAGGTCAAAATGGGGATCAAGGAGAAAGAGGCTAACCAGCGGATGATGCTGAAAGACGTGACGACCTCACGCAAACTGCAACAGGACCACGCGCAGTCGAAGCAAGACCAAGCCCAAGCTGCCGAACAAGCCGCTCGCGAAGCGGAACAACTGGTCGCGGAGAAAAGAGCGACCGGTGGAGCTACTTAACAATCCCTCTTGAATTTAACAGACTGGAAAACGCGGGAAGACTTGCAAACGCGGCTCGATGTCGCCATGCGCGAAGACTGGTTGTTGCAGGCCGTAAGTGTGCTCATCCAGATGGGCCTACCCAAGGGGACTGAGATCCCCGACATCAATTTGAATGCGTTGCGGAACGCTTACAACGAGGGCTATTTCAAGTGCCTCGCTAACCTGGAGCTGTTGCGGTCGGTGAAGCAGCTCGAAACCAAACCCATGCCGAAAGCGTGGGAACACGGAGACAAACCGAAGTAAGTTATGCCTGAAGATCCCAGTTTCGAAACGTTCATGGAAGATGCCCTCACGGGTGTCATAGTCTCCCCCGACCCCGCTCCGGCCGATCCGGTTGTACCCGACCCTGCCGCCGCTGCTCCTGTTGTCGTGGCTGATCCGGTTGTGCCGGCCGAACCGGCTGCACCAGCCGAACCGGCCGCCGATCCCGACCCCACCCTGTTGAGTGACAAGCTGGCCAAGATGCTGGCTGGGGAACCCGATCCGGCTGCTGCGGAACCCGATCCGGCTGACCCGCCCGCAGCGGACCCGGACGACAAGCCACCCGCCAATGCGACGCCTGCGGCTCAGACCCGTTGGGCGCAGATGCGCCAGGATGTGAAGTGGCGGAAGGAGAATGAGCCGAAGCTCACGAAGCTTCAGGCCGATTTCGACGCGCTGAAGGCAGCGCCGGTTCCCGGCAATGCCGAGGAGCAGAAGGCACGCGACCTAGAAGTGACGCGCATCAAGACTGAGCGCGATCAGTTCCTCCAAGAGCTACAGGTCTCGCGAGTGGAGGCCACCCCGGAATACCGGGACAACATCGTTAAGCCCATGGAGGCGGTGATCGAACGCGGGAAAGGACTCGCGAAGCGCTACGAGCTGGAAGAGCGGGACGTAGCCAGCGCGTTGAACGAGCCGGATTCGGACAAGCGCGGGGCACTCCTTGCGGCACTCGGTGCTACTTTCACAGAGCCCGATCGGATGAGCCTCTACCGAATGGGCGACCAGATTGCGGACTACCGCGCCCAAGGTGAGTTCGTGCGAAGCAACGCCAAGGTCGCACTGGAAGCTTTACAGAAGAGCCAGCAGGCGGGCCAAGCGGAGCGCGCGGCAAAGGCGCAGTCCGAGTGGGCGACGACCCTCGACCAGGTGGGCGAATACTACCGCGCAAATCTCCCCCTCCTCAAGTTCGTCGAGGGTGAGGACGAGTGGAACCAAGGCAGCGCCGACATTGAGAAGCTAGTCCGCGCGACCAAGCTCTATGAGCTGCCGCAAGTGGAGCTGGGGAAGATCCTTTACCAAGCGGCGGCTTTGCCGCGCGCGATGGTAGTCCAGCACAAGCTCATCACCGAGAACCAATCCCTCCGCAAGCGGCTGGCCAAATATAACAAGGCTGACCCCGGCGCGGGCGGCGGCGCGGGAACGGCGGACGTGCCGGTCGCTGCGGACCCGAGCCTCGGGTTCCTCGATGCTGTTGAAGCGTAAGCTCCTCGCACTCTTGTTGGCTTTGGCTCTAGGTAGCTGTGCTACCTACGAGCCCAAGCCGCTTTACCCCCCACCCCACAACCCCCACGATTATTTCCACGAACGTTGGTAGAGGCGGAAAGCCCAAGCGGTTCTACTTCCCGCCCGCTGAGGCAGCAGCTCTCCTCGTCAAAGGGCT
>JAXDKF010000025.1:0-20022 GCA_034667265.1 Fimbriimonadaceae bacterium | reverse complement strand
GACCCTCGCTCGGTCGTTTTCAAATGTGGTGACGATAACGCTCGTGCCAATTTCCAAGGTTTGGCCGGGCTCGGGTATGGCGAGCAGATCGATGATCTCCCCCTTTAGGTTACAGCGAATTCGGCCGGGCACCTCGCCTCGGACCGCTACGGTGACCGTACCTTCCGCCCCCATGAGGTCTCCAAGAGACGCTCCCGTGCTCACCATGCCCTTGCTGAGCGCCCGCAGGGCCCACACCACGAGGGTGCCGCAAATAAGGCCAAAGACGATAGCGGTCGGAAGGACGGTGCCCGGAGGCGCCTTGGCCACGGTGGTGAGCATGATGCCCGCCAAGCCAAAAGCGGCCAGGCCGTACGCCCAGAAACGCACGCTCAGGAACGGGAGATGATTGAGGAAAGACCCGATCGCGTCGTGGTCGGTATCGTGCCCGAGCTCGAAATGGGCATCCGCGTGGACGTCGGCCGAGTGATCCGCGCCAAGGAGGCTAAGCAGAATCAGGATCCCGCCCACGAGCGCGCAGACAACGAAAATCGTTATCATCTATTTAAGTTAGCGCGTCTCATCGGTTCCGCGTATAGAAATATTACGCGAACCCCAGATTATAGGTTGCGCAGCAGCTTGCGATCGAACCATGTTCACCCTGCCTTTGCTCGCCTTATCCCTGCTTTCGCTCACGGAGCGGCGAGTGGACTGCGCGGTCTATCTGCTCAAGGATTGCCCGATCGCCAATACGTACGCGCCTGAGCTGAAGCGGATCGTCAAGGTCTATTCAGCCAAGGGAGTTAGGTTTCGGCTGGTCTTCGAAGACCCGGATGTGAGCGTAGGTCAAGCTAGGAAGCACGCCCGTGAGTACGGTTTTTACGTGCCGGTGAGCATCGACAAAGATCGAGAAGAAGCGCGCCGGCTAGACGTTTCAGCGTCACCGACGGTAGTTGTGACAAAGGCGGGCGAGGTCCTGTATCAGGGCCGGATCGACAATATGTACGCTTCAGTCGGCCGCCGGCGGCCGAAGCCCACGTCTCATGACCTACGGAGCGCCTTGGATGCCGTGCTCGCCGGAAGGGCCGTTCGTGAAAAGCGAACAGAAGCGATCGGCTGTAGATTGTTCTAGCGATCTTTCGCGCGTGCCAGACGGTCAATGAGCCATGCGACACGACGAGAACCCGACGACGGCCCAGGCGACCATATACGGCTCGAAGACAGACGAGCCCTCGGAGCGCATCGAGCGGCGTCTAGTAGATCTGAACATCCCATACCTCTTCGTTGACGTCCGCCATGATCCCCAGGCCCGCGATTGGGTTGCCGAATGGAGTGGCGGCACGCCGAAGATCCCCTTGGTCGTGTTCGGAGCGGGCGAGAGGCCGCGCCTGATCCAGCCGAGCATGGAAGAGCTGGACGAGATGTTGACGGAGCGAGGCCTGTCGAGCCGCAGCTCTGCATACCTCGGTTAAGGGGTCACAAGCGCCCCATCGTTGAGTTCCACGACGCGGTCGGCCTCCGCGAGCATGCTCGGGTCGTGGGTGACCATGACGAGCGATCCTTCTCCGCGGTTCTCATTGAGTAGATGCACGACCTGTGCGCCGTTCGTATGGTCCAGAGATGCCGTGGGCTCGTCCGCGAAGATGACTCTGGGGCTTCCAAGCAGTGCCCGTGCGACGCAGACCCTTTGGCGCTCCCCGCCGCTGAGCTCATGTGGGTATCGGTGGACTTTATCTCCCAGACCTAGTCGGTCTAGAAGGTCTGAAGCTTGGTCGAGTAGAGGCTTGCCGGGCGCGGCCACCGCGACGTTTTCCAGGGCCGTCAGATACCCAAGAAGATAGGGCTGTTGGAACACAAAGCCGAAGGCGTTCAGCCGGATCTTGCTGCGCTCCTCGTCGGACAGCTTTGGCAGGCTACGCCCGTCGAGAGTGACATCTCCTGAGGTGGGTGTTTTTAGGCCGCTGAGGAGATACAGCAGCGAGGATTTGCCCGAGCCCGAAGGGCCTAGGATGCCGAGGAACTCGCCGGGATAGACGTCGAGGTCGATGTCCTTGCAGGCGAAGACCTCGCGGCCGTGATCCATGTAAACCAGGGAGGCGCTACAGGCTTGGATCACGCGGGGATCCCCTCGAGTAAATGGTAAATGGCCGGATCGTAAATCGTAAATCGTAAATCGTAAATCGCCCGGAATGTCGTGTGCGCGGCATCGCGGAGCCTGCGTTTGGGAACGCACCAGCCAAGAGAGGGGAGGATTGCAGCAGTTCCGAGCTCCGCGTTCCGCGTTCCGAGCTTCAAACCAGCCTCCTTTCGACCACGCCGACGGGATCGAAGTTGCGGAAGCGGAGCCAGACGGTTAGGATTGCGGCGGCGAAGATGGCAACGGGGATGGGAATCGTGTAGGTGTACGCGATCGGATCGAGAGTGTCGATCGCGAACGCATTCGGGTCCATCAGAGTGACCTTCACAACATTCAGCAGCGAATAAGCAATTACCAAGCCGAGCGCCCAGCCGCCAACGATCACAAGCAGCGACTCGAGCGTTACGCGCCGGAGCAGTTGGCGCTTCGTGTAGCCGAGCGCCTGAAGAAGACCAAACTCGACCAGGCGCTGCGACTGGTAGATGTTCATCAGCATGCCCATCATGATCGTGATCACGAGCACGAGGGTGCCGATCACCACGTCGAGGATCCGGTAAAGGATCTTGAACATGTCGTTGGTGTCTTTCTCGAGCATGTGATAGGCGAAGAGCTGCGCCCGTTGACCCTTCAGCCGCTTCTCCGCCCAGTGGTCGATCTGACTTTGTGTCTGCAGGTCCGGCGCGAAAACTAAGAGGAAGTCGATCGGCGGGAAATGGAAGGCGCGCAGGTATTCCACGTCCGTCACCATGATCCACTCGTCCGTCTTCGCGATACCGACCACCTTCACTTCGAACGGCGAATAGTTGTCCTGATCAGTGGGTTTCATTAGCGCGGATCCGAGCTTGAGACCGCGATTCCTCGCAACAGGCTCCGAGATCACCGCTTCCGCTTTTCCTGGAGCCGGGTACCGCCCGTCGATTTTGTCGGCGTTGAGACGCTTCATGTAGTAGCGCATGTCGTCTTGCGAGAGGCCAAGCACAACGAACGGCCACTTGCCAACGATGCTCTTGACCTGGCCACTTGCCGCGCGACAGAGCACCATGCGCTGGATGGGAAAGGGGCATTCCTTCTCCACGAGTTGCTTTAGCCTTGGAGTCTGCGAGGGATCGCCCCGTGGGCTGATGCCGAGAGCCGTTTTGGAATAGCTGTAGATGACCTTGATGGAATACGGGATCGAATCCATCATGGCCACGATGCCCGCAACGAGCAATACCGCAAGGGTGATGACCGCAACCAGCGGGGCGGTCTTGCCCACGTTGCGGCGCAAGTAAGTCGGCGGGGCAAGCGGCCTTGCCAGCGAGCCGTGCCTTCGCGGTTTCTGGGCGGGCGCCTCAGATTGCACGGAGCCTCCGGGCAGGGGAGAAGAAGTGGCGGGTCAAGTCTCCTTTCCTACGGTTGGTGTCTGCCGCCTGTACCGGAGGAACACCTCGTCCGCGAAGACGTGGCTGTCGAGCAAGTGGAACGTCAACATCTTCTCTCGGGGCAGCGGATGGCCGCCGGCATAGGTGGGGACCTCACGCCCGAGCTTCACCTTCGGCGCGATTGTGAGGAACAGCTCATCCACTAGGTCTCTCTCCAGCAACTGCGCGTTCAACTCACTGCCGCCAAAGCAGAGCATGCGCTTCACGCCCATCTCGCGCAAGGTTTGGAGGAGCATCACGAAATCCAGCTTGTCCTTCCCCGCTTCCAGCCGCTCGACGCCGCTCTTCGTCTGGAAAGTGGTGTTCTCGGATGTGGCCACAAAGCCCTTGCCTCCGGCTTGGAAAAACGGCAGGTCGTAATCGACCTCGCCTGATCCGGAAACTACTATGCGAAAGGCACTGCCGGGATCCCATTTCTTCGAAGCGGCCCGGAGGGTGTTTGCGCCAATGAGAACGGCGTCGGCCCTGTCTTCAATGCGCCGCATCAGCGTGTGGTCGACCTTCGATCCCAGGTCAAGGACGTCTTCGGTCCGATCTCCGGTTACGGTCTTGCCATCGATGGTGGTGACCATGTTGATGAAGACATAGGGCCTGTCTGTCGGAGGCTCCGGGAAGGCCAGATCGTTGTAGACCTCGCCTGGATCGCTCACCGCGCCACCTTGGCTTCCCGCATTGCCCGCTGGAGAACGACGTAAGGCTGCTCCGCGTAACGCTCGCCACCAATGTAAAAGGTGGGCACGTGATAGACACCGGTGCGGTAGGCGCTCTCGTCAAAGCCGACGATCTTGGCCGCGAACTGCCGCTCGTTAACGGCACGCACCATCGCATCTGTGTCCTTGATGGAAGGTTTGGCGATCTCGAAAAGCGTGTCGAGGTTTCTGATATCGGCGCCCTGCTCCCAAAACGCTCGGTAGATCGCCTCGATGAGATCGTCCGGAGGACCTTCTGTCTTGGCGAATTCGACGATCTCGTGGATCTGGTGGGTGCGGACTGGAGCCGGTCCGCGGTTCGTCGGCTTTTCCATGCCTTGGGCGACATAGGCAAGCTCGAGTCGCGTAGGCGTTGGGGGCTTGTCGCCCGGGTCTTCCGGAGGCTTTGGTTTGCCGAACTCCAGATCCTCGGGATAAAGCTCGTAGGCGAGCCACTCGATGTCGACACCAAACTCCTGGCGGAGCAGCTTCGCTTGTTGCAGGCCGATCCAGCACCAGGGACAGGAGAAATCGTGAGCGAGACGGATCGTCATGCGGTCTCTGATTGTGGCAGGGCAGAAGGCGTTCGGCGTTTGGCGTCGGGCGTTGGATTGGACCCCAGGCCCTCTGATCCTTAAAAGTTGTGTCGCCGGCGAGGGTGGGTTACCACAACGACACGAGGACCGCAAGGGTGATCTAGCCCGCAAATGCGGCAGCCACGCTCTCCTGCGCGAAGGAGAACGGCTCGAAGGCAAGGCCGTACGTCGTCTGATTGAGATACCGCAAGCCAAGCTCTATCGCCTTGGATTTGTCAAAGGCACGCGAGACTTGCGCCCCCTTGCTACCCCAGCAGAACCCGCTGAATCCGCCAAACGACGGCACGATCGCCTGGTAAGGGCCCACCCGAGAGAACACCTTTCGGAAATCGTTCTGAATCGCCTCGATCGAGTAGGGGCAGAAGATCAGGTTATCGGCCTGCGTGATGACCAGCCCGCTTTCCGTCAGCGCATTGGCACAGTCCTGATAGAAGCTGTGCGAGAACAGCCGCTCGCTCAGGCCTCCATCCTCCTCCTCGTACACGTCCGTGCTATCCATCACGATAAGGTCGTAGGGCGTTTTGCTTTGCCGAACAAATTCAAAAGCGTCACGAACGAACACGTTCACTCGCGGGTCCTCGAACGATCCGCCACTGAGCGACGGCAGGTGCTCGCGGCAGGCGTCGATGACGCCTTGGTCGATCTCGACCATGTCGATGGTTGACAGGCCCGGGTGGCGGCAGAGCTCACGGATCACGCCCCCGTCCCCGCCTCCTATCACCAGCGCCCGCTTAGGATCGTTCAACGAAAGCATCGGGATCTGCACAAGCGACTCGTGATACGCATGCTCGTCCATCGTGCTGAACTGCACGTGTCCGTCCAAAAGGAGCATGCGCCCGAAGACCTCCGTATCGACGATATCGATCTCCTGAAACTTCGTCTTGCGCCGGTGCACACGATCCGTGACCGCGACCAGCATGGCCAGCTTATTGCCGCGGATGGGGACGGTGAGATGCGTCATGCGATGGTCAGATTACTGCAGGCCATTGAACGGCCAAATCTCAAAGCAAACAGCCGCACAGCTTACGCGCTCTTCGTCGAGCCGAGAAGAGCCAGCGTCTCAGCCATGCTGCCGCCGCCTCGAACTTGGACAAAATGTCGAGTCAAAGAGTTGATGACCTTTGCCCCAAACTCAGACTCGTCCATATCGCCCCATCGATCTGCGGGGATTAGATACACGTAGTTGCCGGCGACGACGGGATAGTTCAGCTGATACAACACCGACACGACCTGATCACGGATGTAGCGGCCTTCGACCCTATCTTCGGTGACAAGAATGATCTTATGATATCGAAGCCTCTCGATTTTGAATAGCTCGTTGTCCTCTGGGTGTCCCAAGCACAGTCCGGCTCCTAGACTCGCGACAATCTGTAGGACCTGAGGGTCATCGAGCAAGTCGTGCCAGTCGAATTTGGAGGCCTCGAGAATTGTCGAGTCGATGGCGAGCACCGCTTGCGTTTTCCGATCGCGCAGAGCGGCAGCCATCGACGCGACGACGCCCATCTGGACAATGAAGAGTTCCGACGCCGAGGCGTCCGTGCTCACACAATCTGACAGCATGCCTGCTCGCAGAGTAGTCATACGCCCGTGCGTCTCGCGGGGGCCTCGCGACCGCGCGGGTTAAGGATACAGGATTCAGCAACACTGTGATAATGGAGGTATGGCGCTTCCGTGCCTCGCGTTGGCAATAGCCCTGACCTGCGGACCCGCCTGGGCATCCCCGAAGCAACAGACTGTGGGTGCCGCGATGAAGAGCGTCCAGAGTCGGATGCCACGCGAGCCCCTTGTTGGCAAGTGGTTTTCTGAGTCGGCGATGCCGATCGGCGGCAAGGTCCCTGATGGTTCTGAAAGGATTCAAGACATCGGTCGCCACGCCGAGCTGATCGTTAAATCCAACCGAAGCTTCGTGTTGAAGCTTGGCAGCTCAGTATCCGGCAAATGGACTAAGAGTAAGGACAATTACGTGTTTACACCCTATGTTAAATGGGGTGCACGTAGCACTCCGTTCAATGGGAGTTTGTCGAAGGATGGAAGGACTTTAACGGTTAAGGGTGATCCGTCGCATCCCTTTTGGAACGGACCCTTGACGATCAACTTCCACCGCGGAGCGAGGGATTGACCTAGGGTTACGCGGTCTCCGTTATCGACTCTGCCGCTCATAGAGTTGCCACGCAGCTTGATCTGTACGGGCTTTCCCGCTCGCAATGCCTCCTTAGCATGCTTGGCCCAGCTCGTACAGAAATGGTAACCGGAAGAGCCCAAAAACCTCTGGTGGTCTCAAATAGGCGTAAAATGCCCAGCCGTTAAATGAGCGCAGGCGAGATTCCTTTCACCCAAGCAACCGGAGTGTTCATCTCCGAAACTCACACTGAAGCCGTCACCTGGGACTTCACCGTCACCAACATGCTGACCTCGGGACGCACCCAATACCAGACCTATCAGATCTGCGAGATCCCGAGGTTCGGAAAGACGCTCTTCCTGGACTACAACATCCAGAGCTCGCTTCTTGACGAGTACGTGTTCCACGAGTGCATGACCCAGCCCGCCATGACCCTTCACCCCAATCCCAAGAAGGTGGTGGTGTGCGGAGGAGGTGAGGGCGCAACGCTCAGAGAGGCCCTCAAGCACAACACGGTCGAGAAGGCGGTTATGGTGGACCTCGACGGCGAGCTCATCGCGATGGTGAAGGAACACATGCCAGAGTGGCACCAAGGCTCCTTCGAGGACCCCCGCACGGAGCTCCTGCACATGGACGCTCGCAAGTACATGGAGGATCACAAGGGCGCAGGATTCGACGTCGTACTCAGCGACCTGCCGAATCCGCACGAAGGCGGCCCAGCCCAATACCTTTTCACCAAGGAATACTTCCAAATCTGCGCTGACGCGATGAGCGACGACGGGGTGTTTGCGATGCAGGCCGGCTGCGCCAACGAGAACTACCCGTACCTCTTCGCTTGCAACCTCACCACGCTCGAGAGCATGCGCGAGGTCTTCCCTTATGTGGCCGGCTACTACGGCATCGTGACCACGTTCTTGATGCCGTGGGGATTCGTGCTGGCAAGCAAGAAGCACGACCCGCTGGCCCTAGCCCAAGAAGAGATCGCCAAACGGCATTCCCAGCGCGGCGTGCAAACCCGGTATTACACTCCGAGGTACCACCAATCGGTGTTCACCTTGCCTGAGTATCTGCTCCGGGCAAAGCAGGAGCATGGCCGAGTTTTGACCGATGCCGAACCTTACTCTTGGACGGCCTAGAGAAACGTAGGAAAAGTGACGACGATTCCTAAGGGAACCGCCGTCCGCCGTTACTCGGTCCCTTGAGTAGCGCGGGCGTCAATTTCAGGAATAATTGAGGCTATAAGCCTCGGCAATGTTGCCGGGAAGGAAACAATGATGTTTAGAAAGCTCTATTGGGTGACCGAGGAGGTCAGCCGCGACGGCAATTCAGGCGTGACCGGCGTTTACACCTCAATCCCTGACCTCGTTCGAAAAGGTATCCAGGCTCGCAATGGCAAACCGAGCAGCCTGCGACTCAGCCTTGTGAAGCTGGACTGCGCCGACGGGCCCCTGGGCACCTGGGACGCCCCTAACTTTGCCGGGATCGGCGATTCGCTTCAGGACTACGTCAAGACCGACGAATTCAGCGCCGACCAGTGCCAGCTTCTGGTGGACGAGCTGGGACGGTTTACTTCGAAGAAGGCGTGAGACCCTGTAAGTCGTAAGTCGTAAGTCGTAAATCACCCGAAGATGCTTAACCGAAGCAGGTGGCGCCTCGATGGCCATCAGGGACTGAAGCAGAAAGGGCTGGAGAGCGACGCTCTCCAGCCCTTTTCTCGTGTTAGGCGCTACTTGCCTGCAGTCGTTCCGCCAGCCGTTGTGGGTGGCTTCGCGGCAGGTGGCGTAGCTCCTGGGGTACCTGCGCCTGGCTTAGGGGCGCGGGCTGTAGCCCCGCCGACCGCGCCTTCGAGAGAGGGCGGAGCGGCCGCCGCGGCCATGTTCTTCATCGCGCGGTCCCAGTCGTCTTTCAGACCGAGCATGCTGACCTCGACCTTGCTCTCCTTCAGCTTCGCTTGAAGGCGCGCGCTCAGGTCGTTGGCGTTGCCGCCACGCTGAAGCATGATCTTGCGTCGCACAAGCTCGCGGATCCTGTCCGTGATCTTGATCGGCTGGGCTGGAATGCGCTTGTTGACGTAAAACTTGGCCCAGTTGCCGTCCTTGTCCTTGATCCAGTTCGTGGACGCGAGCGGGGCGGTCTTGGAAATGGGGCCCTGAAGCTCGGCATCGAGCTCCTTTACGTTGGTGACAGGTACGCGTCCGCGGTTGTTTTTAGCGTCACGGGCCTCGCTGAAACGCATGGCTGTTTCTTCAAACTGCTGTCCACGCGAAAGATCTTCGTCTACAAGCTTCTTTTGGGCCTCAGATCGAACGAGGACCCAGATCAGGTCCACTTGCTCAGGCTGCGTGAACTCCCTCGGAGTGTCCTTGATGTACTTGTCGATCTCGGCGGGCGTTACCGTGATTCCTTTGGTGAGCAAGTTGAACTGGCTCATCTCAACCGCCAACGCGTTTTTGATCATCGAGGGATCGAGCCCTTGAGCGTTCAGGCGCTTGACGAAGTTCGGATCGCCTTGGACTCTGAATTCGATCTCTTTGGTGACCTCATCGTCGGTCGGATACACCTTTTCATCGATCGCCATCTGAGCGACAAGCTTCTGCCGGACGAGGTCGTTGAGGGTCTGAAAGCCGAGCGGCTGGGCGATGCGCGCTTCCATGGCGCCGCGGTTCGATTGGACCGTAACCGTCGGCTTGAGCATCATGTAGCGCAGGTACTCGTCCTTGGTTATCGGAACGTTGTTTACGACGGCAACGGTCTCGTCGCCACCGGCGCCTGCTCCGCTCTTCTTGCATGCGGCGACTCCGAACAACGCCCCGGCAAGGGCCAAGCCCGAAAGAAAGGCGGAAATGGTTGAAATCTTGTTCAAATAGGCACTCCCTGCTGTGGTGAGGATACCAGCCGCCCTGGTGGGCCGCCGGTCACCGTTGGTTCAACCAATTGCAAGCAAGAACCGTGCCCGCCAGACGCTCGGTAAGTGGTAAGTAGTAAATAGTAAATGGCTCGGATGGGACTCAAACGGCTTCCGGGCTATTTACCACTTACCACTTACCATTTACGTCTCTAGCCAACCTGCACAGCGCCTTCCTGGCGCATGTGGACCCTTAGGCGGGTCATGGCTTGCGTGTGGAGCTGGTACACCCTGGATTCGCTGACCCCGAGCACCTTGCCGATTTCCTTGAAGGTAAGGCCCTCGTAGTAGTACAGGGCGATAACAAGCCGCTCACGCTCCGGAAGCTTGTCGACTCCAGAGCCCAGGATCCGCCGGATCTCGCGGCCCTCGATCTCGCCGCCGGGGTTGGAGTTCTCATCGACGATGAGCTCGACGAAATGGATGTTGTCGTCCCCATCGCCAGTGCCCAAAATGTCGTCGAGTGAATACACGTTCGTTCGGCCCATTCGGACCATCAACTCGCTCACTTCCTGATCCGAAATGCCCAAATACTCGCCCAGCTCTCGATCGGAGGCGGGCCGGCCGAATTTGGTCTCGAGCGCCATCTGGGCGCGGTCCATCGCCTTCAGCTTCTCGCGGATGGAGCGAGGAACCCAATCTTCGTCCCGCAGCATCTCCAAGATGGCGCCGCGGATCAACGCGATCGCGTAAGTCTCGAACTTGACATCCCGAGTGGGATCGAACTGGTCGACGCTCTTTACGAGGCCGATAACACCGGCCCCGACTAGATCTTCCCGGTCCAGCCCTCCCGGCATGCTCGTGACCAAGCGGCCGGCTGTGATCTTCACCAGATACGAATAGTGGTTGATCAGGTCGAATCGAGCCTGAGGGTCCTTATAAACCTTGAATTGCGACCACGACTTCTTGAGCGTTTCGGGCGTAAGGGGCATTCTTCCTCGTTCTCCAGCAAACCCGCCAGTCCATAAGACTGAGGTTGAGCCGTCGGCGCATCCATGCTACAGACGACCCAACCGGATTTCTCTCCCAGTTAATGTGCTGTTCCACAAAAACGTTGGGACAGAATCCAGCAAGTTTACGAGGCGCTCGGCCGAGCCTTGTACCCCGTGCATATATGGTGACTGAAATGGGCTCCGCAAAGCGTCTGCGTCAGGCTTTTTGCGATGAATTTAAATTGCATTTAGATTGCAATTCTTAGCCGGTCGTAGGCTAGATCGATGCCGGACGGCAACTCCGCATTGGTTTTCTCGTGATCGTAGTCGTGGCTGAGGTGGGTGAAGTAGGTCTGCTTCGCCCCGATCTCCTGCGCTACCTCGATGGCCCGCTCGTAGTGGAAGTGGTTTGGATGGGGTCTCTTGCGGACCGCATCCAGGATAAGGGTGTCGAGACCATCCAAGTGAGCGCGGGCCTGAGGCGGGATCTCGCTCACGTCCGTCACATACGCAAAGTCGCCAACGCGGAGAGCCAGGACGGGGGTCTTGCCATGTAAGACCTGAAAGATGCGAACGCTCATCCCTCCGACTTCCAGTTGGTCAGGCACGTCGATGAGATCGAAGCGGGGGACCTCCACGCCTGGCGGGAAGTCGGCAAACGCATAGGGAAAGATCCTTCGAATGTCGGCCTGGTATTCGGGAAGGGTGTAAACGGGCATGTTGCGCTTGGTGCGAAGCGTGATGCTGCGGAGGTCGTCCATGCCCATGACGTGGTCCGCATGCGTGTGGGTGATGAGCACGGCGTCGATTTCGTAGATGCATTCGCGCGTGACCTGGATGCGCAGCTCGGGCGCGCAATCGACCAAGAGATTTCCCGTTGGACCACACAAGAGGATGGAGGGCCGAGTGCGGTGGTTCTTGGGGTTGGCCAGATACTCGGGCGGGTATGCGAAGCCGAGCATCGGCACGCCGTTGCTAGTGCCGGAGCCGAGGACGATTACCTCGGGCACTGGATGCCCCGTAAATCGTAAATCGTAAATCGTAAATCGAGGGAGGAGCGGAGGGTGCCACGGTGTTGCGGTGTTACGGTATTACGGTGTTGCGGTAGGGAAATGTTAAGGTTTGATCTCAGCGCCTGCACTCCGTATCCGCAGCTGCAAACATTCGAAAAAAGATTTCCGGCCGTAACGCCGTAACACCGCAACACCGTAATACCGTGGCGGCGCCTCAGAGCTCCCCTGACCTCTGCAAAACCTGCATCGCAACCATCGTGCTCGGCAGGTCGACGTACTGAGCGATGCGCTCGATGCAGCGCGCGAAGTTGCGCTCGCCGAGTTCGTCCCAGGTCTCCTGACTCTTGCGCGTCTCGGCGACGAGATCCACCGCCTCTTCATAAAAGCGCGCACGGTTCTGGGGCAGCGATCGATTCGAAACTGCGGCGTAGCGCCGGGAAAGCTGTTCGTAGATGCCGTCCCAACTCGAGCGCGCTTGGATCTCGGCGCGCATCTTCTCCATCGCCTGCTCTTGCAGGCGCCGAGCCTCTACGTCCTTTCGACGGGCCCTTTCAAGATCTTCAGTCGCCGTTCCGTCGATGACGCGGACGGTGATCTGCTGCCCGATGCGCTTCCCAATGATCTGCTCCATCAGGCGCTTGGTTTGCGGCATCCGGAGATGGCCCGCGAGGTCGGACATCGTGATCGGCATTCCGATAAAAAAGTTGCCGTCCTCGAGCGCGAGGGCCTGTGCATGGTTCAGCGCCGTCCAGACGCCGACGCCGGTAACGCTGTTCTTGATCTCGGGGAGAGCCTCTTTCCAAACCTCGGCCACTTCAGCCATTGGGAGGGATTATGAATGCTCGGCCAAGGGGCATTGGGTGTTGGGTATTGAGGTATTGGGGATCAAGACGTGGGCGGTTGGCCGCCGATGTATGGCCGGAACGCGCCAAGCCACCGGCCCTGATACTGCGCCTCGCCCCTCATCCCTTCCCCGCATTGGTCGAAGACTTCGCGGACGCACTGGAACTCTGCCTTGTTGCCGTCGCTGAGCTCCATCCGCACATAAAACCGTAGGTCCGGGTCCACCAGGTCCCAGTCCAATACCGCCGTCTCGCCCTGTCTGTTAGTAGCGTAACGCGCGAGGACCTTGGCTCTCGGCTCGACCTTGCGAATACCTCGTTTCTCGGACGTGCCGATCGCCGCCGCGCTGACCATCGTGAACGTGAGGAGACCCAACCCACCGAACAGGAGCACGGCGCCTGCGACCGCCATCCATGCCGAGATGCCGCTCACCCCGTGCTGCCGAATGAGCTGCATGCTGCCTCCGCCCATGCCGAGCATCATGCCCAGGATGCCGACCACAATTAACGCGCAGCTCGTGATGATCATGGAAGCAAATGCAGACTCCACCCGCTCACGCATCGCACTAATGATAACGATTCAGGGACCCTCAGTTCCGCCGAAGCAGGCCGCAAAACCTGAAAGCCCCGAGCCCCGAGCCTCCAGCCAAAACTACTTCAGCGTCACCCGTCGCTGCAGGGACTTGGCTTCGACGAGCCGCGTAAGCGCGAGAAGGTACTCGTGCGGCGCTAGGAAGAAGTGCATCGACTGGCCATCTTCCGGCTTGACCGTGATCCAAACGCCGTCCGCTTCCTTCGACAGCATGCACTCGCCAAAGCTTGAGGCGAGGTGCGTGCGCGTGCCCCTTTGGACACCGAGAAGCGCCGGCATCGAGCACGGGAACGTTCTAAGCATGCCGTCTTCCTCGCTGAAGATAACCAGCTCAGAATGCTCGCCATTGAGGGCGATGATTACTTTTCCCGGACATCCCGGCTGGCCCTCACAAATTACGTGCGTCCAAGGCATTGACATGCTCCCTGGCAGTTTGGACGGCAGGGTATGCCCCGCGAACGACTTCCCGTGTCCGCCTAAATGACGGCTAGCCAAGCGGCGTTAAGCGATGCTAAGGTCAAGGGACGTTTTTGCCTGCAGGAGCTGGATGAGGGCATCCGTGTAGAGATCCTGCGATACGAGATACATCGTGTGCGCTCCATTCCAGGGAGCAACGGTCATGATGATCCGTCCGGGCCCTCTCGATAACAAGCAGGTGCCGTGTTTCGACGCAAGGTCCTTCTTGAATCCGAGAATCACGTCGAGCAGGCCGGACAACGAGCAGCAAAAAGCTCGAGGCTCGCCTTCGGGAAGCTCGCAGAAGACGAGCTCCACTTGCCCGTCATCCAACAACGCTAGCGTTGCGCTTCCGGGTTGGCTTGGCCCACCCTCGCATAGCACGGCATTCCTTTGCATATCGACCCTCCGTGGCCTGAGTGCAACCGCATTGTATTTGGAAGCGAGTGTTAAGGGCAAGCCTTTTCAGGCGATTTGGTCGATAAAAGCGCAGAGATGAGCCGGTTCTAAGTTCAACGACTAGCGCTTGCGCGCTGCCGTGGTAGGTGCGAAATCCGCGAGACCCGTGTTGGCGTAGATCCAATCGCGGTAGGCGTAGAGGTGGATTCCGAAGCCCATGGCGCCGTAGCAGTAATCGGACGGCAGGGTTGAATCCTTGGGCTTCCCTACCGTGCAGCTCACCGCTACGAGCAGGGTCTGGCCGCCGTAGCTCACGAACCAGCCGCCGCCGGAATCCTTTGCCGCCACGCCGCCTTCCTTGTCGGTGATTGCCGTGCCAAGCGTGCTGAAGCTCGGATCCCCGGGTTTGTCCAGGTCATAGGCGAGGCACACGCTGCTCTTCCACCGAGGCGTCGTCTCGCTCCCTATGTTGTAGCGCTCCGTATCGGCCAGGTCGATGGTGTTCGTCGCCACACGCTTCACGCCTTCCGTGCCTGCGGTGGGGAGCCAGCCGAGTCCATCTGGCCTGAGCGTCGCGTTGCGCCCATAACCGACGAGGAGGACCGTTCGTTTGTTTAGCTTAACCGAAGCACCCTCGAACGGCGCGAGGAGCACCCTCGTGTACGCAGGCACCGGCTTTCCGAGCTTGTAGAGGGCCAAGTCTGCGGGCTCGCCCTCGGAAACCTTGTGGATGATCTTCTGCAGGATCGGATACTGCTGCCCGTTTAGGACGAAGGTATCTCCACCGACATGGGAGACTCCGACGACCCAGTCGGGCGAGATCGCGACGCCGCTCCCGCCGATCGCGAAGCTGCCGGTATTGGTCTTGCCAATCATGCCGACGGCCCTGTAGCCCGCGGTCGGGGTGTCTGGAAAGACGGCCGGGGTGACGGCGCCGATAAATAGGCTCAGAACGATTGCGGGGAGTCGTTTCAATTTCATACGGTCACGGTAATATTATTCACAGGAGCCGTGAACTTTGACTTCGAGGCCAAGGACCTCCTGCAACTGTATTTGGACGAATCAAGTGCCCTGTCGAAGCAGTTTCCTCCGGAAGTCATCGATCAGTTCTTTATGGTTATGGCTGAAATCATGCAAGCCACGGACGAGCGGGACCTCCGCCTTCTAAAGAGTCGCAGATTCGAGAAGCTGCAGCGCGGGGGCGGCGACCACTCATTGAGATTGAATCGGCAGTTTCGATTGATTGTCGCGAAGACTTCCGATCCAACCGGTCCCAAGCTCTTGATCAGACGTATCGAAGATTATCACTAGCCATGAAAGGAAACGAACTTCGTCCGGCAAAAGTTTTTCCGCCCGGTTCATCGATCCGTAACGAGCTGGAAGCACGCGGTTGGAGCCAAAAGCAGTTTGCGCAACTGCTCGGACGGCCCGCTCAGTACGTCAGCGAGCTTTTGAACGGCAAGCGGCAGATAACCATCGAGGCTGCTCGGGAGTTGGAGGCCGCGCTTGGACCCTCCGCTCAGTTCTGGCTCGGTCTGGAAAGCCATTACCGGCTGTGGCTCGCGGCGAAGAACGACGATTCTCAGCGACTTCGGGATATCCGGGACAGGGTGTCCGGCCTCGACGAGGCGCGGGCCAGCTAAGCCTCATGCTCGTTCCTGCCGCTAAGCGCTTTACCGTAGGTTCCATATCGGTGGATCCGCCAGTGCTGCTTGCGCCGATGGAGGATGTGAGCTCGCTTCCCTTCCGTCTCATCGCGAAACGGATCGGACAGCCGGGGATGATGTTCACGGAATTCGTGAGCGCTATGGCCGTGCACTACGGCGCCAAGAAGACGCTCAAGAAGATGCGGGTGCATCCGGACGAGCGGCCCCTCGGGATCCAGATCTTTGGGCCCGACCCGGACGTAATGGCGGAAACGGCCCGGCTCGCGGAAGAGATGGGCGCCGACCTCGTGGATATCAACATGGGCTGCTGGGTGCCCAAAGTGTGCAAGACCGGGTCGGGCGCGGCGTTGCTCAAGGACCCAGAGCTGGCGCAACGGATCGTTTCCGCTGTCGTCAAGGCGGTGCGCGTGCCTGTGACCGTGAAAGTGCGCGCGGGCTTCGAGTACGACGTGTTTGCCGCGCCGGGCTTAGCTCGGCGTTTCCAAGACGTGGGCGCACAGATGATCACCCTGCACGCGCGGTTTGCGAAGCAGGGGTTTGAAGGCGAGGCCGATTGGAAACTGATCGAGCAGATGCGGGCCGCGGTTTCCGTGCCCCTTATCGGGAACGGAGACGTCAAGCAGCCGGAGGACGCCCTGAAGATGTTGCGAGAGACCGGCTGCGACGGGGTGATGGTCGGCCGGGCTGCGATCTCGAATCCGTGGGCGTTGGCGCGGATCAGTGCCGCAGTCGCGGGCCAGGCGCAGCCGAAGGAGCCTTGCTTGGACGAGCGCATCGCGGTTGCGCTGGAGCATCTGCGGTTGGCGATCGCCTATCAGGCAGATGTCGAGAGTTATGAAGACGCCCTGCTCCTGCCGGCTGAGCGCTTGAAGGAATCCGAGATGTACGCCGTGCGTTCATTGCGCGGCCAGATCCCGATGTACATCAAAGGCGAGCCGGGCGCCGCGCAGGCCAGAGAGCGGTTGACGAAGTGCTCCTCCTATGCAGAGATGGCGGATGAGCTTCGGACGTTCGAGCGATCGCTGCTTGCGGTCGCATAAAGGGGCAGCCGAGTACACTTTGAGCTCCCTCGATGCTGGCCCGCTCCCTCATTCTGAAGTCTTCTTCCCTCAAGCCGGTCGAGCGGATGGTTCGGCGATCGCGCCTGTTTCGGCCACTCGTGAAGCGGTTCATCGCCGGCGATACGCTGGACGAGGCCCTGGCCGCGAGCAAGGTCCTCATGGACAAGGGCTTCAAAGTCTCCCTGGACTACTTGGGAGAGAACACCAAGACCGAAGCGGAGGCGTTGGCCTCCACGAACACGTTTCTGCAGATGCTGGATGCGATCGAGAAGGTGTTGCCGGCCCGGATCTCGCTTTCGCCGGTACCCGCCGGCGTTTCATCTCCCGTGAGCAGCACACCGCTCCCAAGTCCCTCGCAGCCAGAGGGATCTTTTTTGCCCGAGCCGCTCAACATCTCGATCAAGCTCACCCAATGCGGCCTGGCCATCAGCGACGAAGTTGCGGAGCGAGCGTATCGCGAGGTCGTCTGGTCGGCTGCCGAGAAGCACAACTTCGTGCGCGCGGACATGGAGAGCTCGGCCTACACCGAGAGGACGCTGCAGATGGTGGAGCGCGTCTGGCGAGACATGCCCACCCACACCGGTACGGTGCTCCAATCCTATCTCTACCGCACCGACAAGGATATCGAGCACGCGATCGAGCTAGGCATGCGCATCCGCCTGGTCAAGGGCGCCTATCTCGAGCCGGCATCCGTCGCCTATCCGGACAAGAAGAAGGTGGACGAGGCCTACATCCGCCAAGCCAAGCGTTTGATCGAGAGCGGCTTCTATCCCGCGATGGCCACCCACGACGAGAAGATCATCCGGGAGCTCCGCGTGTTCGTTGGTGAAAAGGACATCGACAAATCACGCTTCGAGTTTCAGATGCTGTACGGCATTCGCCGCGATCTACAGGACGAGCTGCTGAAGGCGGGGTTTAACGTGCGGGTCTACGTGCCCTTCGGCGACCAGTGGTATCCGTACTTCTCGCGCCGTCTCGCGGAACGGCCGGCCAACGCGTTATTCATCCTGAAGTCGCTATTCAAAGGTTAGGATCGGGAAACGAACGCCCTCTCGCAAACGTTCCAACACTGGCGGGATTCTCAAGGATGAAAGATGAGGGCTGAAGGTTGAAGGCTAGGACCACAAAGGGCCGGGTTTCCAAGCTAACCCTTTCGATTCTCGGCGTGGTGGGCCTCCTTGTCGTAGTCGCGGCCGTTTGGGCCGGGCCGGTGCTTCGAGATTTTTGGCGAGCGGGATTCTTCTCCAAGGCGCCCGAGAAGCGCACGCTGCACGCCGACACTGAGAACAACCTGAACGCGCTTTACACGGCCATGAAACTGCACCACGACTCCGAAGGCGTCTTCCCCAAATCCGACACCTGGATGGACAAGGTCATCAAGCGCGTGCGCACCGAGGACATCAAGAAAGGTGAAGAAAAGAAGAAGTTCATCGATCCCGCAGCGGGTGGAGCTCCGGGCGTCTACGGCTTCGCCATGAACGATGCCGCCAGCGATAAGTACATCGACGACATCAAGGACAAGAAGGCGCCGATCGTCTTCGAGTCCACCGAGACGAACTGGAACGCGCACGGCGATCCGGCCAAGATCGGCCGCAAAGGCGGAATTGGGATGGCGGTGGACGGGACGGTGGTGAGGCTGTGAACAGTAGGCAGTTAGCAGTTATCTGTGAGCTGTGAGCTGTGAGCTGGGGCGAAGGGCGAGCAGAGTGGATCATGCCTCAGCGATCCTCCGCTCCCTCCGAGGCCACCGCATGAAATTGACCGGGCTAGGCTGACCGCCACGAGCCACGAGCCTCCAGCCCAAAGCCTTCAGCCTCGAGCCTCCCGCCGACCGGTATAATTTGGCACGGTTCCGGCTGGCCGCCGATCCTGACTTCCAAGCACAACGAGGTGTCGACTCTCTATGTCCGCGATTCCCGCTAAGACCAAGGCTTACAACAAGCTTGACTACCTGAGACTCATGCTGCTCAGCCGAGAAGGCGATCGCAGAGAGGGCATCCTGCTCAGACAGAGCAAGGGCTGGTTCCAGGTAAGCGGCATGGGCCACGAGGCTCTGGGCGCGTTCTCCCACGTGCTTCGCGAGGACGATTACATCTTTCCGTACTACCGCGACCGCGCCATCATGCTTGCGCGAGGCATGAGCAACTACGAACTCGCTCTTGCCTACTTCGCCAAGCGCGATTCCACCTCCGGCGGCCGTCAAATGCCCGGCCACTATTCCAGCCGCGAGCTCAACGTCTTCAGCGTGCCAACCCCCACCGGCGCCTCGCTAATACCGGCCTGCGGCGCCGCCTGGGCCATGAAGCTCGAGGGCAAGGATTCAGTCGCGCTAGCCACCATCGGCGATGCAGCCAGCCGCCAAGGCGAGTTTTACGAAGGGATCGCCTTCGCCGTGCAGGAGAAGCTGCCGGTGATCTTCGTGGTCGAGGACAACAAGTACGGCATCTCCACGCCGACCGAGAAGTTCCTCCCGTTCAACCTCGGCATCCTGAATGAGGAGATGATTGTCCAAGTCGACGCGCGTCATCCGGACAACGTGTTCAAGGCCGGCCAGGAAGCGGTAGACAAGGCTCGTCGCGGCGACGGACCGACCGTCCTGTGGTGCGACCTCGACCGCCTCGCCTCGCACACTTCTTCCGATGACCACCGCGTCTACCGCACCCTCGACGACATCGAGGAGATGACCAAGCGCGATCCCATCCGTCTCCTCGCCGAAGAGCTCATCAAATCCGGCCAGCTTTCGGAAGAGGACTGGACGCAGATGCAGGAGAACGTGGTCAAAGAAGTCGACCAGGATTACATCAAGGCAGAGAAAGAGCCCGATCCTCTCGCCAGCGAAGTGCTCGACCACGTTTGGGGCCAAGATCCACCGGCCGAGAAGCCGCCGATTCAACCTGCGGACAAGATGACGATGGTCTCGTCGATCAACCAGACCTTCCGCAAAGCGCTCGAGAACGATCCGAAGGTCATCTTCTTCGGCGAGGACATCGAGGATCCCAAGGGCGGCGTGTTCGGCATCACCAAGGGCCTCAGCGAAGCGTTCCCCAATCAGGTCTTCAACTCGCCGTTGGCGGAAGCCACGATCCTTGGCGTGGCGGTTGGAATGGCAGCCTACGGCTTTAAGCCCGTCTTCGAGCTGCAGTTCATCGATTTCATCTCGCCTGGCTGGAACCAGGTGGTCACCAACATGTCTACCCTGCGATGGCGATCCAAC